>JACCVN010000200.1 GCA_013698165.1 Parachlamydiaceae bacterium
TGATGCAGCTTTTGACCATTCGCATACTCGCCCATACCAGGCGCCCCTGAAATAACAACTAATGGCGAGCTTTCAACATAGGCTTGTGAAACCGCATTGACGATGCTAATACCAACCCCATAAGTAACACACACAGCCCCTAACCCTCTTAAACGAGCATAAGCATCTGCCATATACCCGGCAGAATTTTCACTTGTACCATTGATATATTGGATCTGATGCTGCTCTATCAGTTTGTCCATTCTGAGAACATAATCCCCCGGAATTCCAAAAATATGTTCTAATCCCCTTGAGTACAGACAATCTAAAAGAGTATTGCCAATGGATCTTGGTTCATGGCCGTCGGAAGATTCAGAGCCTTTCACATTATTTGGAGCTGCTTTTAAACACATAAATTCCTCGTATCAAAATAATTCAAAACTGAAATCTCCTTCTTTTTCTATAGTCGATGAAAGATAAAATTAATATTAAAATGACTTCTATTGAGACGTTTCCAATTATCCTATATGTGATATGGTTATAAACCAAAAAGCTAGAAATGATGGGTTGCACGATAACCCCGGAGGGCACTACTGAGCTAACTATCAATTTGACTTAGTGTGTACTGATATTTGACAAATGAATTATACCCCTTCAAAATGATGGTGAATGCGGGGGTCATGTCTATCATGACTGCCCATCTAGAAATTCCCGCTTTTGAAAAAAACACCGGGTATTCTCTCATCACTCTCTAAGAATATTGTCACAGAACTTTTGCAAGAGCAAATGGGATTTAAAGGGTTAATATTTACTGACGCATTAGGGATGAAAGCGGTCGCTGATCAGTTTCCTCCCGGAGAAATTGAGTTAAGAGCGCTTCTGGCAGGAAATGATGTGTTAGTCTGCCCTGTAGATATTGTCAAAGCCATTGAGTATATTGAAAGTGCTGTCAAACGGGGTGAATTAAGCGAGGATGAGATAAACCGAAAAGTTATGAAAGTTAAAAACCAAAAAGTGGGCTCTTGACAACGCCAAAGATAGAGAAACCAATCTGAAAAAAAAGATTATATCCGGAATCGGCAAAAAATCTACTTAAGTTGCTATATAGAAAATCTATTACATGCGTAAAAATACGGTCCTGATTACCTTAAGAGCCTCCCAATATAAAAGCAGTTGTCATCAATACCCCGAATTCTGTTTGCACGGCCTTTACTTTGGCCACTCCAAACTCGGCATTGGAATGCCAAGCTACGTGGTGGGCACGCTATTGTCGCTTGGTCGTGACAAGCAAAATGTCGTGCAGCACGTAGCTTGGCATTCCAATGCCGAGTTTGGACGTGACATGTCAAACCTTTTGCTGACTACGTACCCGAATTCTGTTTGCACGGCCTTTACTTTGGCCGGCATTCCGAGCTATGTTTTGGTCACTATCATTATTTAATCATCTTTTAAAGAAAGAATATATGTCTTTTCGACCTTATGTGTTTCAGGATTTACCTTACGATAAAAAATATTTTCAATGAATGACGAAGGAACTTTAATTTCAGGAGAAAATTTAAGAATGTCATCTTCTTTTCCATTGATGTATAAGTTTTGAATAGAACAATTAGAAAAAACAACTTCCATGGGGGATGGAGGGCAATCTTGAATGTTAAATGTGAAGACTATTTCCATTCGTAAAAAATGCGTTTACAGTGGGATTGTTCGTGAACTCCTCTAAAGCCCCAATATTCATAAAGACAGTTGTTAATGCTGCAAATGAAATTTTGTTTAATACCCTACTGGCACAAAACATTTGTTTTAGGTATGGGCTCTAAATAGTTTTAACCTTGAGAGGAAATGGGATTTAAAGAGTGAACGGCTGAAATAGCCCTCATTGAAAGCCTTGTTCACCTTTAACTTAAAAGGTGAACAAGGCTAAGAAAATTATCTGATTGTCAGACGATCGATAACTTGTCTTACACCGTTGTAGCTTTGTGCGGTGTTAACTAAATTATCGCGTACTTCTCTGCTTGGTACAGTTCCAGATAGTGTGACTACACCATTGTTTGTTGTAATCTGGATGTTTCTCATTTGTGAAGCAAAGTTCGGCTGAGAATTGAAAGCATCACGCAAGCCACTGGAAATTACACGATCAGCAGGAGATTCCGCCACAATTTCTTGTGAAGTTCCTCGTGATGCTGGTGTCACTTCAGGTGAATTAGCTGTACTTAAGAAGTATAGCCCTAATAAGAGCAGGGGAAGTCCTAAGCCTAATAGCCATTTAAGCATCGAAGAATTGTCTTCTGCTCGATAGGCATTATCATCGACTTTTCTTGCTCTATCTTCACGCATAACTTGGCCTTTATCATCACGGATCACTTGGCCTTTAGCTCCTGCGAACCTGTCAAAATTCCAGCTACGGATTCTTTCTTCTGCTTCTTCTCTAGAATATCCATATTTTTGCTGCAATTTTGCTACTAGTTGGTCATAACGACCATTGATTTGTCTGATGTCTTCATCAGTCAAATTACTGAATTTTTCGCTTAATATTTCACGGATCTGTGGCCACTGAGATTCTAATACTTCTCTGTTCATATAACCCTCCTTAGTAAGTCCATTAGGACCATATTCTTATGCTAAAACGATGACAATTATTTTGTCAAACTACTCTTGAGCCATTTTTTTTGCAAATGATTGATTATAAAGACTATAAGTCTATATAAAATATATTTTAATATTGTGCCGATTTTGCAAAAACCCCTAAAAATTAAGGATTTGCCATTTATTTAAGAATGATCACATCTGGACCATAAACATCGTAGCCGCCATTAACATTATACTCGTTGTTATTAGGACGGTCAAAATTTGAGTCATGATCAAAATTGTGATATCCATAATTGAAATTTTCATTCGAATCATGAAATCTATTTTGGCCCTTGAAATTGTCATGATTTATTTCATTGTGGTTTCTATGCTCCTGCATATCACTATGACTAGCTTCTTCCCTAACCATATAAGCATGAGATCTTCCATGTTCGCGTTCACCTTCATGACCCTCACGCGACCCTACGCGACCTTCATGTGCGCCCTTGTAACCACCTTCATGGCCTCCATGTGCAGGTAGCATTATTATGGGCGCAACAGTCATGCCAGCAACCATAAAATATTTTGCTATTTGAGCTTTATACATGGAATACCTCCTTGGCAGAATCACAATAAAGACATGCTTGTGGATGCATAATCGATGCCAAACGCCCTTCTATGAATTGGACTCCCCTAACAAAGGCATATTTTTTTTGAGACATTGTTTTTCGAATTTAATCGCACATTAATTGCAAAAAGTTGGCGCAAAATGAGAGTAATGAGCACAATTAATGGTTTCATGAACTTTTACTCTTCTAAGGCAGTTAACCCTCAGGGAGTAAATCGCCGAAAAATAGAGATTCATTATGACCTGGATATTCATTTTTGGAATTGGCTTCTACTTTATTGTTATGGGGTTGATAGGCTATTTTGCAAGCGGCAAAGTCAAGACAATGGAAGACTATCTGATTGCCGGCCGAAGATTACCATTTTATCTAGCCCTGCCAACTGTTGTGGCCACTTGGTTTGGTGCCGGTTCATCTATGGGAGTTTCAGGGACAGTTTATTCGAATGGATTTTATGGCGTCATTGCGGATCCTTTTGGATGTTCGTTAGCATTATTAATCGGGGGCATTTTTTTTGCGGCGCCATTTCGGCGATTGAGATTGCTCACAATTTCCGATCTTTTAGGGTCAGCTTATGGAGAGAAATTTGAGAGAATGTCTTCGTTGATAGTACTTCCTTTTTATATAGGAACTTTAGCGTCACAAATGTTGGCAATGGGCTATGTTTTCCAAATTGTTTCCGGCGCTCAATTAGAAGTTGGAATCTTCATCGGAGCAACCATCGTGGTTACCTATACCGTCTTTGGAGGCATGTGGGCAGTGACGATTACAGATTTTGTGCAATTTGGATTGTTAAGCCTTGGTTTAATAATTATCCTTCCCATCTGTTTTGAGCAAGTTCAGGATCGCGAACTAGTCATTAGTACATTCTTTAATGAGTTTAAAGCGATTATTCCAAATAATGAACAGCCCTCATTTAGTTGGTTGGCATATTTTGGCCGCATATTCATGACAGGGCTAGGAGCCATTATGGGCCAAGATTTACTGCAAAGATTTTTAGCTTGCCGTTCAGAAAACGTTGCGCGCTATAGCGGGATTGTGGGAGCAGTAGTCTATATGTTTCTTGGTTTGATCCCACTGTTTATTGGGATTGCCGGACGTGAGATCTACCCCAACTTAGAGACCCCTGAACTTTTAATCCCCTTGTTGGCAAAAGAATATTTATCTCCAATTGCCTTTACATTGTTTGCTTGCGGATTGTTTTCAGCGATCATGAGTACCGCTGACAGTTATCTTTTAGCAGGGACAACATTAGTGACAAATAATGTTCTTTTAAAGATCAGACCCATCTCCCATGAAAAAAATAAGATCCTTTTATTACGTTCCGTCAACTTTACAATAGCTGTAATTGCGTTAGTCTTGGCATTTACCGGACAATCCATTTTCAATATGATGGTGCATTCAGGAACCATTCTTTTTGTGGCGATTTTCGTTCCTGCTACAGCGGCCCTTTTTTGGAAAGGAGCAAATAGCACGTCTGCATGGTTCAGCGTCTTCAGCGGTATTGCTGGATGGGTTGGATTTATTTATTTTGGTGGTAAACTATCAGAAGATCTTTTATTTGCTGCGGCCACCTTTGGTGCAAGTTCTTCATTGATCGCTTATGCAGTCACTTCGTGGACTCTAACCCAACTGAATCAACTTCCTAGCGCTCAAATCCTCGTTGTCAAACCTGAATCCTGATTGAACGCAGATTGGAGAAGAGAGATCACCCCTTCCCTCTGTGTTTTTGAATAAATGTGTTTTAGAGAATGATCCCAAACAGTATTCGGCCAGGCAGGATCGTTAATTTTTCTACCAATGACATGAATGTGCAGCTGAGGAGTCTTATTTCCGATGGCTGCAACATTGAGCTGTGTGAGATCAAATAATTTCCATATTATGTTTTGAGCCAGATCCAGTTCGTTCATAAGTAAGAGTTGATCATTTTTATGCAGATCCATAATACGTTCTGCGTTTGGAATACGGGGAATAAGAAAAATCCATGGATAATGCGAATTATCCTCTAGAAGGACCCTGCACAATGGTAAATCGACAATAAAATACTTATCAGAAAAGTTTGGATGCAATTCAAAGTTCATTTTTCCCCATGGATTCAATAAAATAATTTGGATAGTCGTCAGCTGAAAGAACTTCAAGAATGCTCTTTAGACCCATTTTTGAAATTCTTTCGGCCATAATCCCTGTCTTCAAGACCAACGCCGAAGGCATACCAAATTTTTTTGCCCCACGAACATCTGTTTCCGGAGTATCTCCGACCATAAGAACATCCCCCGGATTAGAAATTTCGTAGTGATTGAATTTTTCCATAGCCGCTTGGAACATTCCTTTTGAGGGTTTTCCAATATAATAGACTTTGCCTCCAAGGCTTTCATACATTACAGCGATAATTCCTTGACGAACGACTGCTTTTGCCGGATTCCCCTCTTGGGCATATTGATCTGGATTAGTGCATAGCATAGGAAGCTGAGCATGCATAATTTTATCTAGATCTTCAAGAAAAAGAGAGGGATCGGTTTGATCGACCCCATTAATGTGCGGGATCGAAATATAAATGAAATCGGCATCTTTTAAATTCGAAGTTTCTTGAAAAGAAGAGCCTTCAAAAATGGTGTGATGCGAAGAAAATTTCGGATGCACTTTCCCAAAAAGATAGTACTTTTTCTTGCTCGTCGGGAATGGAAGCTCGCTTTCTAAAAACATGCGTTTTGACACTTCGCCCGAAGTCAGGAAAAAATGGAAATGCACCCCTTCAATCAATCCATGAGCTTTAAGTTTCTCAATTTCATTTCTGGCAATTTGCGTCGTGTTCGAAAGAACCCCAACAGTTTTTCCTTTTTTGACGAGGCTATCCATTGTCGCTCTACATCCCGGCAATAATCCTATGCCATTACCGCCCCAAAAGACACCGTGGGCATCTAATAATACAGCTTTATAATTGTCCGCTATACTCTCAAGATTGGAATAAATATGAATTTCGTGGTTGATTTCGGATTTATGTGTTGTCAACATTTTAAGACCTTATTTTTCTATATCTAAAATGGGGAGTAGAGATTACCTTTCTTTGTCCCCGCATTTATACTACCTTAACAGTGTACTAGCTCAATCTGATCAGTAAAGTGGCCCACTCAGGTATGGGAACTATACACATATTGCTGTCCATGAAAATCCTAAAGTCGAGTCAAGAGCTTATAATTATACCAAATATAAAAAAGAAAAGAAAAGAACGAAACATGTTGAACGCCTAATTATTTGGGGATTAAAAAAGATAAGATGTATTTAGCAGAGCATCATGAAAATTTCTAATTTTCTCTAATAGAAAGTAAGGGGAAAGACACCAGTCCGATAGCCACAAGTGGGGACAAAATGTAGCCTGCTGCGTCTCGCAGGAGGTGTTTAGAGAGGACAAAAAATAACGCGTAAGCGTCGCGCTGACTCCTCCCGCGAACGCAGCAGTCTACAGAGCCAACAATACTACCTTAACTGTGTACGAGTCCATCAACGATGAGTTTTTTAATTGCATCAGTAATATTTGGGGGGGCTCCGGCGTTCATTAAGTCTAAATGTATTTGTTCGATTTTAGAATCTATATCGGTCTCACCGAAACCGCTAGGGATGGCCGATCCTTTTTTGAAAGCCATGAAGGGGGGGATTTTGCCAGTCCAAATATCATACAGAGAAAGGGCTAAAGCAAAAGCATCGTTTCTTGACATTTCAGGCATCAATTCTTTATTGAAATATTCCGTCATGGCCGCATCACTCATCGGATTAGTCGCATGAAGTTCCCTGACTTTTTCCATTTTATCAATTAGGGCGATATGCACACTGTTAGACGTATAAGGCATTGTACAGTGACCTAGAAGTTGTATAATATCCTCTGGATTACTCTCGGGATCGAGTAATTGTGCTTTGAAAATCTCTTCTAAGGTTTTGCTTGTGCTCGCAGAGCCGAAATCTGCCAGGACCAAGTGAACTTTGCTTTGGTCATCCACATTAAAAAACATATTTGCCGGCTTGATATCGCCATGATAAACATTGTTATTTTTTAACGTTCTAAGCCCCTTTAAAACTTGTATAGAACATTCATATTTGTCCGAAGTTTCGTTAAGATAATCGTTCGGAATTTTGCATAGTTTAACACCATCACCTGCATAGCGATAAGTCATGAATCCAATTTGGGCATCACTCCCTTTCATATAGTTAATGACAGTATGAGGGGGAACTTGAAGACCGACCTGGTCGCCGTTTGGATTTAGCAAGTTAAGTATAGAGATTTCATTTAATAAATCGCTCCTTGCCTCTTGGGAGTCTTTAGAAAATTTAATCACCCAATTTGAGTCAATGTTCATGCCTTCCACGCCGTAAACTTTTCCGAATCCCCCTTCTTTCATAAATTCTGCTACTCGAGCCACTTCAATAGCTTTAGTTATTATATCTCTCCTAAGCACAAAAGTATGACCTTCCATCTCAAAGGTATGGCTACCTCCGCGCTTTATTTTAGCAACTTCACTTTCTATACCAGCTTTCAAATCTGCTCTTTTTGGCTCATTGATTTTTGTGAAAACCTTTTGGCAAATTAGATTTACAGCCTCAGATTTTTTCTGGATAAGGTTATTAGCAAGAATAGGTTTTGTTAGGATCGTATTATGTCTAGAGATAAATTCATCGAAAGTTTGATCTTTTTCAAGTGAAATTCTTGACTGATGTATCACTCCTTTATGATCTTTGAAGACTAAAAATTTTGAGGGATCCTCTTCATCATTACGTATTAAAAATGATCCGTTAGGTTTATTTAGTAATAATTCGTCTGCTTGTTCCCCCGTAAGAGTGCTGCCCTGATCAACTAGGCCTGCGACTGTCCTTGCTATCGGTTTACTGATTCCGGGTACCATTTCACTGCTTTCTGCTTTAGATTGGTCTTCAGGTGCGGTAGGTGTTTGAGGAGAATGAATGATGGGTTCTTTAACCGGAGCAGACTTTTTTATTGCTCCACGAACAAAAGGTGTCGCTGGCGCTATATTTTCCGGACTTTTAACCTTAGGCTTAACCTCAGAATGAGCTTCAGGAAAATTTGATTCACGAATATTTCCAATTGGAAGATCTTCTGTTTTCTTGGAAAGCGCCCTATCAAGGGTTTCTTTAACATCACCTTTTATATAAATGTGGCTTCTAAAATATGAAACTATTTCATGTTTAAAGGCTTTTATTATTGGAAAGTTTGTTTTTTTTACTATAATCTCAGGCGGCTGGCCCTTTTTTGGTATAAATCTAGTATATTTTGATCCGTTTTGACCTAGATTGAAATCTGGACTATTATTCATATCCACCTCCCTTCAATGTATACAAATCATTATAACAAGATAACTATTTTATTATACATTAAATTAATAGGGAATAGAAATTGAATAGTAAGCGAAGTAAACTAAATAATCTCCTCAAAATGAGGAATTAGGCCCCTTTAAGAAGTCCACTTCTTCTTGTATAGATTCTCTACCTAAAATAACATTGCGATGGGGAAAACGTCCAAATTTTTCAATAATTATATAATGATTCCAAGCGTAGTTTGCATAGCTATCAAAAGTTGATTTCAATGAAATTGGTGCTGAAGCGGCAAGGGCATCAAATTTAGCAATCGATATTTTTTGAATTTCCAAGTTTTCAGAATGCTCCAAAGGAAGATAGAAAAATGCACGCTCTATAGGAAGCAGATGTAGATCAGCCCCCAAATCAATTCCTTCCAAAGTTAATTCACAGCCTATTGAATCAAAGGTAAAAGCTTCAGGAGTACCTCGATAGATATTTCTGGAAAATTGGTCGACAAGAATGATCAGAGCCAAGCGACCTTTAGGGGATTTTTTCCAATTGTCGAGTTTATGGTTGGCAACTTCTAAGAGAAGATTCTCAAATCGTTCTCGTATTTCCGTATCGACATCTGCTCCACCGCTAAACCAGATCTTGGCCTTATCGTAAGGATAATCCTCTGCAGTTTGGAGATCACCAAACCAATAATTTAGTATATTATCGATGCGGGCATCATTTTGTTGTTCTGCATGGCAATATGTAAAACCAGATAGGCAAAAAATAACCGCTAATACTAACTTATAAACTTTCATAATCCTCGAAGTTGTAATAATAAATGATTATAATATCACAACTACAGAATTTTATAGAATCGAAATTGTAGGCTTGACAAAAGGATTCTTTTTGATTTGCTTCAAGAATGTGTACGAGCCGAAGCTCGTACCCAAAACTCATTATCCCCGTTCAGCGATGATCTGACGCAATACGTATGGCAAAATTCCGCCTTGACGGTAATATTCAACTTCGCTGGCGGTATCTAGTCGTGATAATAAATTGACTTGTCGCTTAAAACCATTTTTGGAGATCTCCAGAGTGATTTCTTCTTGAGGCTTAAGCTCATCGCCAATGCCAACTAATGAAAATAGCTCGTCACCAACTAGACCTAAACTTTCATGGCTTTCATCACCCAAGAATTGCAACGGCAACACACCCATCCCGATAAGATTACTGCGATGGATACGCTCAAAGCTGCGTGCTACAACCACTTTAACTCCTAACAAGGCAGTCCCTTTGGCCGCCCAATCTCGAGAGCTTCCCATTCCATAATCTTTACCAGTAAAGATGATCAAAGGTGTTTTTCTTTCATGGTATATTTGACATGCATCATAGATCGTCATGATTGTGCCCTCAGGCATCAGCTTTGTATAACTGCCTTCTTGACCATCAGCTATTTTATTGCGGATGCGCACATTGGCAAATGTTCCTCTTATCATTACATCATGATTACCGCGACGACTTCCATAGCTATTAAATTCACTTTCTTTGACGCCCAACGACATGAGGTATTGGCCCGCAGAAGAATTTGGCTTGAAAGATCCTGCCGGAGAAATATGCTCAGTTGTGACGGAATCTCCAAAGAGGGCTAAAGGCCGCATCTCGGTAAACTGATGAGAAACTTCAGGAATTTCAATTGTAAATTTATCAAAGTAGGGCGGCTTTTGGATATAAGTACTTTCAGGAGTCCAATCGTATCTAGATCCTTCCACAGAATGGATATCACGCCACAACGGATTTTCTCCTTGAAGATTCGCATATCTGGTCTGGAACATCTCCGGTTGAACAGCAATTGAAATCGCTTCTTCGATCTCAGCACTTGTAGGCCAGATGTCGCGCAAGAAAACAGGTTTACCGTCTTGATCTCTGCCGATAGGATCTGTGTCCATATCGACATCAATTCTTCCCGCGATTGCAAATGCGACGACGAGAGGAGGTGACATTAGAAAGTTGGATTTTATTGCACTATTGATCCGCGCTTCAAAATTGCGGTTACCGCTAAGCACGCTTGCGGCAATGAGATCATGTTCTTTGATTGCTTTTTCAATTCTTTCTTCCAAAGGACCGCTATTACCAATGCAAGTTGTACAGCCATAAGCGACAAGCTGAAAGCCTAGATCATCCAAGTAGCGCTGCAAGCCGGCACGTTCAAGGTAATCTGTAACGACACGAGAACCTGGCGCAAGACTCGTTTTTACCATTGGATTAACTCTTAGCCCTTTTTCAACAGCTTTTTTAGCAACTAAACCAGCAGCAATCATAACGCTTGGATTGCAGGTGTTTGTGCAGCTGGTTATGGCAGCAATGACAACTGAACCATGAGTGACAATGATATCGCAGGCTGCCCCTTCAAGATATCCGGGATCCACCACAGCGGAAGTATGAGGACGATTGGTGACCATTTCAGACTCGCTCCAAGAAGGCAGCGGGTTTTCCTGTTCAAGATTCTCTTTTCCACCGGTATCATGATGAATACTTAACGAGAAGGAGCCACCGGGATGTACGCAAACTTTAGGAGCATTTTCATTTTTTCCATATCCGCCGTTTTGAGTAGAAGAAGTCAACAATTCGCGGAATTTCTCTTTCAAGTCGGTCAGATCGATACGGTCCTGCGGCCGTTTTGGACCGGCCACGCATGATTTAATCGAAGCTAGATCCAAAGGCAGTACCTTTGTGAAATCAACTTCGCCTTCTTTTGGGATGCCATACATTTTTTGAGCAACAAAGTAGGCCTTTACCAGATCTATCTGCGACTGTGACCTTCCTGTAAGGCTTAGATAATCCAATGTTTTATCATCTACAGGAAAAAATCCTGCTGTAGCACCATATTCCGGGGCCATGTTGGCAATGGTAGCTCTATCGGCAACGCTTAAGCTTTCGACCCCTTCGCCAAAAAATTCCACAATTTTTCCGACAACTTTTTCCTGACGAAGCATCTCAGTAATTCTTAAGGTCATATCGGTTGCGGTAACTCCTTCTTTCAATCTACCGGAAAGTTTGACTCCGATTACTTCAGGGACCTGCATAAACAGTGGCTGGCCAAGCATAGCTGCTTCTGCTTCAATACCCCCGACCCCCCATCCAAGAACTCCAAGCCCGTTAATCATGGTTGTATGGGAATCAGTACCCACAAGAGTATCCGGAAATAGCAAATGTTCCTTTCCAATTTTCTTTTGACTGACAACAGTAGCAAGATGCTCTAAGTTGACTTGATGAACAATTCCAATTCCGGGAGGAACCACTTTAAAAGTACTAAAACCTTGCTGCCCCCATTTTAAAAAGGCAAAGCGTTCTCTATTGCGTTTAAGTTCTATCTCTAAGTTAAAAGCAAAGGCATCTTCAGTCCCTGATCGGTCAACCTGTACTGAGTGGTCCACAATCAGGTCCACAGGAACTTTAGGCTCAACAATCATCGGGTCAAGTCCCAGGTCTGCAACCGCATCGCGCATTGCCGCTAAATCAACAACGAGAGGCACTCCGGTAAAATCTTGCAAAAGGACTCGAGAAACGATGAAAGGAAAATCACCCTGATGAGCCTTTTGAGGATGCCAATTGGCTAAACGCTGCACATCGTCTTCAGTCGCTAACTTGCCATCGCAATTTCTAAGAAGGGCCTCCAACATGATACGAATGGATATGGGAAGTCGGCTGATTTTCCCGATTCCATTAGCCTCTAACGCCGGCAAGGAATAGAAAACACTATTTACGCCTGCAATGGTTTCGTGTGTAAGTGTATTGAATGGATTGACTAAATATTTCTTTTCCATGATTTTCCGCCTGGTTTTTAAGAATCTCTATTACCCGAAAGATACACTTTTTTGTTTTTATCCCCAATGGTGAAACCAATTCAAAAATCCAAAGGTAGGGGCATCATATTTCTTCATTGGAATCTAAATCAATTAAACACACACTACGCAAATAAAATAGTACACTTCTAAGACCCTGTATTTAATAAAAACCTCCCTCATAAAATATGTAGCTAGCTATTTCTATTACTGGTACATAAAAGACATGTCTTCTCACATCTACAAGTTTAATCTCGTGGAGGTCGTATGCAAATGCTTAAAAGTGATTGTTTTGAATACACTATTAGAAACACCGCGTGGGAAAAATATCTTTCCGATGACAAAAAAACCATTTCTGAAGATTTAGCAGAGAAATTATTAGGATTATTTATAGAGCATAAATGGAATCTACCAAATCTGGAAAAAGCCATCCTGAACTATAAACATCCTGACATCACACCAAATATTAAATACTACTCGCTTGTCTGTGGAAAGGTTTCTATCTATGGACATCTTTTTAGAAAAGCTGTTTTCTTAAAAGACTCTCGCTATCTAAAAAATGCAAATGAAGCTGTAAAGCTTTATGCACTAAACGAAAGTCCCACAATTTTTTATGAAACGATTAAAAAATCAGAGTTGTCTGAAACTGAAAAAATTTTAGCAAAGGATTTTTTTGAAGATTTCCTACCGCTTGGACACATTATATCCAATCATTACTATAAACAAGCCCGTCAACCTATTACTGAAGATGAGATACTTCCCAAAATTCTCCCGGAACAAAGAGAAGAAATCTTCAAAATCGTTGAGCGGCATATCAATCAATATATTTCCAGTAATCACACTGAGTATTTAAATATGCCTCTTTTTGAATCTCTCCAAAAAGAATTTAAGGTGGATCGCAAACAACTACTCAGTATCGCACTCACAGCTTACTGTCATTGTGCATATAAAGTGGTCTATTGTTTGAAAACTCCAACCGGTCATTCACCCGAAATATTAAACCGATCGGTCTATTCCGAAGAGATACCAGAGAATGCAGACATTGCTCTCAAGGAAATTGTCAAAAAGAACAAAGGCTGGTATCAAAGTTGGACAGGAAGCCCTGATCCATCATTTTCTACAGAATTTCATTTTTATCTAAGATCCTTAGCCCCTGCTATTGAAATGGACTTTGGTTTTTCAGCTCCTCACCCAAATGATATTGTCAAAATAGCAATAAAAGAAGCGAATCGTTTTATAAGGAAAGAATGTCTAGAAATAGGGCATACAAACAAATTCATATATGAATATAGTTATTTCTCCAGTGTGCTAAGAGAAAAATTAGAAGATCTAGCTGACGTTCAGCTTGATTTTCATACACCCTTTGATAAAACAACCATTATAGATGAAAATAATAAAAAACTCCTAGCATGGTATAAATCTATATCAGAAAATGAGGATCCTCCCTTTAATTTAAAAATTCTTCAAAAGTTTTGTGCCACAATATTTGAAATGAGAAAGAATACCAAAAACACAACAGTTCTTCCGCTCGACAAATTAATAATGTGGACCCAAGACATTATCTTCAAAATAAGAATGAAATCGAGAATTAGACTAGAACATAATTACTATAATCTCCTTTACAAACTATCACTTCACATTTTTACCATTTATATTGATAAGCTCCCATTGGAACAGCAATGTAAACATAGAATCACTAAGAACTATATATTTAATGAAAATTGGTACATCAATTGGAGAAAAGAACACTGCCCCTCTTATACTCTGGAAGTCCTGAATCTCTTTAAATACTTCTCTCCTCTCACTGAAGCACTTCCTTCACCATTGATGACACCTGAGGAACTTGAACTTCAGATCCTCGAAAGTCTTGAGGAATCTTTTCTGTAGACTGAAGGCTAGTACACTGTCAAGGTAGTATTTTCGACTATTTCTGCGTCAAAGCCCCGTGGTTTGCCGATCGTAAAAGAGGCTGTATTGACTAATACAACCCC
>JACCVN010000229.1 GCA_013698165.1 Parachlamydiaceae bacterium
AGATGCAGCAGGCCATATGTAAATCGCCAGATTGATGGCAAGAATGCGCTTATTCACAAATCTAAACTCTTAAATCATAGATGCTTATTCCTTAACTTAACGACATTGGGCTACAGGCCCATACCCCATCCGGGGGTGTTTTTTAAGGGCATAATCTTCTAAAGAAAACAGAATTGAAAGACTTAGATGTATGTGAAAATTCAACGTAGAAATAGGAACAGAAACAGCACCCTAGCCTGTTGCTAGGGTGCTGTTTCTGTGCTGTTTTTGGATACATTCCTTCATGTCGTTTTATCGTATATTTTTCGATGCAGATTATTAACTTAGATGTTTGTGAATTTATCTCCGATATTTACTGCACAAAAACAACATCCTTAGCTGCTGTGTCTCGCAGCTGGTAACAAAAAGAATTCAAGCACATAAAACCATTTTTTGAAATTACAATCAGACGTCCTAAGGTAGATTCTAAGCAGGGGTAATGCTAGTTAGTGGGGCGGGGTAATCATATTTTAATTTATAATTTTAACATTTATTATAAGCCTGAAATATCAGTGTAAATGAATTTAACATCCTGCTATACTTTCGGTATTATAATTAAATCAACTGATTATTTGATAATTTCAAGCATATTACCAGATATTGGTGTTAAAACATGACGTTATCCATATTGCCATTTAGAAAATGCTGTCGCAACATTCGGGGCTTTTATTTTGCTTTATTCATACCACAGGTAACTCAGGTTTGAAAGATTTGGGTAATGAAAGGTTGAACCCCATGACGATAGGCTGTCGCCTCATTCGTATCAAAATAATGACATTTGAAGACATTTTAATTTATATAAATGGATACTTAAAATGTTGTGATAATTATTAAAAAATAAATACGAGAATGACATGGAAAATTTAACTTCTTATACGGACTACTCTTATGCAGACTATCCAAATTTTCAGGGTGTTTTTCCAACAAGCCTTTCCCCACTCAAGCAAAAGAGAGCGAGAGTTTATGATCAAAATGATGAAGACTTAGATTCAATTATCTCTAAACATTTCAAAAAATCTGAAGAACCTCTTATCGAAAATAGAAATCATTTAGCATCAGAAATTTTTGAAAAGAACATAGATTTTGAATTTTTGCCTCGCCAAGCACCTGAAGTTAGGCATCAAATTAGCATTCTCATGAAATTGAATCAATATTTGGCATCATCGGAAAACCAGAAATTTAAGATCGATAAGTTCATTAATGAAATTTGCACTAAATTTATTTCTAATGAAGATAAACAAATTGAATTAGGAATTTTATTCTACTATATTGCCAGCCAAAAAGAGATCCCCTTTGGTTTAGGATTAAGGGAATCAAGAATCAATGAAATTGAATTAGAAATTAAAAACTTAAAGCATATACACAAAATAAGTTGTCCGGAAGATATTCAAAATCAACTTCCTTCAGGATGTACAGCATACATTTTAAGACCATTAGTGCGGATGATTTTTCCCTGTAATGGAAGTTTTAATATTGGGGGTTGTAAAGCAGTTCTGAATTTGATGAACAGCCGTTTGGCGCTTTATATGACAGAAGAAGGAAGACAGCAAATCATTAAAACACTTAAACGTTTAATGATTGATCCTCAATTTCAAAATTTTTTCATGGACCCTTTTGAAGTAAAAGAAGAATTTCAACAGATTATTTTATGTGATATGAAAGAGCCTAAGGATGGCCCTTTTAGCTTTATCTATGTGCGATGGGCTATGCTCATGGTTCTTTTCAATCCCATTAGCCAATATGATGAACCTAACTGCTATGCTGTCGCAAGCCTTTCAAATCTTATTAATAACCAAGTCAGCTGCAATGTACTATTAAAAGTCTTAAAAAATACTTTAATCTCTGGGAATATTTCTATTGAAGACCTCGAAATACCGGCTATGCCTGTCTTCAAAACTCGTCTTATATATGAAGAGGATTTTAAATTGAAATTGCCATATAAAGATTTAGAGAAATTGACAAGCTTTTCAGTAGTTAAGGAATGCCTAAAACCATTAGAGCCAGGCGTACACTCTGATAGGGATGCGGTGACAATACATAATTCAATGAAAATTGAATTTGGTAACGATATAGAAAATGCTAAACAAGTTTTTTTCTCATTTAAACGTGTACTATTGCAACAGCTGATGCTTTCTATTATCCAATTTTATGCGTTAAATTCTTTAAGACCTTCTTCTTTGATAAAAATAGATGAGTATAGCCTACAAGAGGGGTCAAAAGGACTATTGCTTAATTTAATTATTGATGAAGTTGATAAATTGACTACAAATTTAAGCGTTGAAAACTTAGCTCAATTTAATCATTATAAAGTCAAACTTTTTAGCGAACTTGCAAAGGTTCTTTTCTTTGTGGATTATAAAAATTCAGAAATAAAAACAAAAAAAAATCGGGTTGAATTTGAACATCATGATAAAGGATTGTTAAAAAAGAAAGGGGCAGACTACAAAAACTTTAAATCTGAGCGTCGCCTTTTTATTTTAGAAAATGATGACTTAGTTCCGATCGATACCCTAAGTAAATTTCAGTCTTATATTTTTGAGATTTCAAAAAAAATAAGTGACTCCAATCATTGGGCAAAACTTTCTTGGATTAACACCAGTTTGAAGTCAATTACTTCTAACGATTTTAGACAAAAAATTGCTGGGATTGTATGGGAACTAAATAAAAAAGAATCTAAATTAACCGCCGATGATTACTTTGAGTCTGATTCCTTTTTTCTCATACAAGATGGTGGATATACAGATTTTTTGAGTTACCATGAATTATTTGAATCCCTATATGAC
>JACCVN010000587.1 GCA_013698165.1 Parachlamydiaceae bacterium
TTAGTTAAACGGGACAGGGTCGCTTTCAAATCCCCAAATATTTATTGAGGTAATGGTATAGTTGCAATTTAGTTTGCAATCTTTTGTATAAATAAACTGGTTAGGCCCTCTGGAAGGCGCATGCCCAATTAATTTGCCATTGCAATAGATGTTGAATTTACGAATGCAACACTTCGAAGAGGTGTTCCAGTTAAGGATATTTAATAATATTCTTTGGGATGCAAAAGTTTGTCTGCATGTCCTATGTGACGTATTAAAGGGGGTTAAGATGTTTTCATTAACTGCTGCCCTGACTGTGTCGGTGGAAGAATGATCCCAAAGTGCTACTGCAAAGCCACATGAGGCTAAACCCACACTTTCATATAAAACCTGGTTAGGCAAGCTAAAAACAATTTCTGGATCTTGCCATGGCTGGTTGAATAAACGATATGCACTATATAAAATTCCGTTATCGGAATTCCATACAGCTATGACATTTCCTTGTTTGGACACTGCCAGAGGCTCTTGAGACTGGAAGGGCCTTACCTCATTAGCTGCACCTGTACTTATAATTTCTGGTGCACCCCATACACCATTGATAGGTTTGTAAGCAGAGAAGATCACTCTTGTAAGAGCATTACCTGGCCAGATCGCCGTCGCATTGCCTGCAGGGTCCATGACTACTGTTGGACCGTCAGTGGCATTATTACCAAGATTCAGAGTGGGTCCCCAACCGGATCCTTTCGTAAAAAACGCTGTTCTTATTGTTCCGTTCTCATAATTTAGCCAAATTGCTACTGCATTGCCTTTCTCGTCGATTGCACACTTTGGATTTTCACCAAAATTATCACCTTGAATAGAATCTAAAGTCACTGAAGAACTCCATGTCCCTGTCGCGGCATTATAAGTGGCCGCATCGATTCCATAGATATTTGAAGGAAACCTCCTATACCATACAACTACAAGATCTCCAGACGAATTTATGGCTATATCGGGTTTACTGTTACCTTCACCCTTGGCTTCTTCTGGGGCGGAAGAAATAGAAATTGGAGTTGACCATGTTCCACCCAATGGTAATGTAGTAACCATTGTATATTCAGGTGGACTATCAGGTGCTGTATCTTGCTTTCTGTAGGCTACTGCAGCAGTCCCTGCATCGTTGACGGATACATTAGGATTTTTTCCCAAAAAATCTTCATTGAATTCAGAAAGAATTTCTACAGGCCCCCAGGCGCCATTGCTCTGTCTTACTGTACCAAAAATTACCGAAGGAAATGGCTCATCAGAATATTCACCTTCCCAAGCTACGACGGCGTAGTTTGATGAATTCATTCTGACATCGTGATCTCCCTGAGCTGTGTATAAAGGCTTATCAAAAGGGTTAAGGGCAAGAGAACTGATAACCTGAGGCGCAGACCAGCCAATTCCGCGAGTGTAAAAGGAGCTCGTTATTGCACTCTCATTAGGAAATGTTGAAGTGCCTTCATCCGTCCAAACGGCAATAGCGTTCCCTTGAGGATTGACGCTGAGAGTTGGCCCATTCAAATGGGATATTTGGATGGCAGGATTAGAAACAATTTCTGCAGGCTGCCAAGTGGCATGTATGGGTTGTAAAGTTGATACAAGGGCGCTTAAAAAGATGCCCAAAGCATATCTGCGTGAATTCAAATATTTTAAATTGGTCATGTAAATGTTTCCTTAATTTGATTAAAAATGATATCCGAGACCAAGACCTAATTTTACTCCACCTGTATTGAACCTGCGGGTAGAGTTACAGCACCTAGAGGTATGCGGGCTATTAAACCAGTTAGAGGCATAATCAACGAAAAAATCGAGAAATATATCGCATGTGATATCGTACTCAATGCCTGATTTGGCTAAAATAGCAATCCCTGATCGATCAATATGCTTATTGACGTAGGGTGAGTGGTCGTGGAAATCAACATGTGCGTATCCCACTCCAAAGCCTAGGTAAGGACGGAAACTCTCAGGAAAGCAACAGGCACCTAAATAGCCCTTAATACCAAAATTGAGCGCCCAACTTGTTATTTCGCTGGAATTTTTTATGCAACCTGAAGAATGCCCTTTTTTGTGATAGATGCTGAAATTTCCCCATCCAGCCCAAGTTGGGCCGCAGTCGTAACCGCAGCAATTGTATATGCTATCGATTGGGCAATTGGCTTCCAATTCATACTCTGGATAGCCATGGTGTCCATAGATCCCACGAATACGGTGGTCTTGAGGTTGAAAATAGGCGATACGGGCCGCTACATCAAAGCCATGTGCCGTTGCTACCTGACCAAGGAGTAAAGCAACGAAAAGTAAAATTTTTTTCATGTTTAGCCTACGTTTATTGAACAGTTAAGGGTGTGCTCCCAAATCTAGTTGAAATGACAGCCGTTAGTAAAGCAGTCCTCATTTCCGACAGTCGCTCCAAATACAGAAACATGAGCCGATATGCTTAATACACTGTCAAGATAAAATTTTCGACAGAGTGCAAAAGCGGTAATCAATGAATTCACAGAAAGATTAAAAGTTTTACACTTAAGTAGATGTGCTGATCTTTTTGGGGGAATCTGCAAGCAGCCCTCTGGTGCCAGAAGGCATTCTCTCATTATCTGAGAGCTTAAATGACGTGAATATCTTTTATTCACTGCGATCTTTAGACTCATATGTGAACCAAGACTGTTGTAAATAGAAATTTTCTTTCTAAAAAATTAATTTACAAAGTTTGATTTTAATGGTCAATTGAAAGATTGTGATTGGGCTTTAAAAGGTAGCGACTGCTGGTGCGGCAGTCGCCGAGATAGAATTTGCTTATGTTTATTCTGTAATTTCAGGCGTATTGTAAAAGCGATGCAAGTTCTTGAGTTCTACGTGGGCTTGTTCAAGAGTTGCCACTTCGTCATTGAGTTGCTTTTTCTTTGCTGAATGATCTTCTTGTGA
The DNA here is from genome assembly GCA_013698165.1 of Parachlamydiaceae bacterium. GTDB lineage: Bacteria > Chlamydiota > Chlamydiia > Chlamydiales > Parachlamydiaceae > JACCVN01. The sequence continues at coordinate 2,926 of JACCVN010000587.1, forward strand.
GTCAACCATCAACT
>JACCVN010000244.1 GCA_013698165.1 Parachlamydiaceae bacterium
CCTGATCAATTTGATCAGATATATCAAATAATAGAAGGTCAATTACCAAATGACGAAAAAAACTTTTTTGAAATCAGAAAGCAGGTATGGGAATACACATTTGGAAATGAACGCTCATTTAATGACATTCGTGCTGACATTATACAGCAAATAGAAAGTAAGTGATCAATGCAATAAAAAAAAGCCTTGTCATCCTAGTTGGTCAGAGTATCGACTATCAACACTAATTACCGGTTTGATTAGTTTCAAAGGTTAGCAAGCTAAGCTAAGTAACATTTCTTATCGATAAATAGTTTTGTTGACAGTCGAAACTCTGACCAACTAGCTAACAAGGCTTCATAGGAAGGCCAACAAAGACAATGTTGCTAATCCAAAAAGGATTATGTTTTACGGTGCTCCTCCTTGAGAAAAATTTCATCGATTTTCTCTGGTCTTTATAATCACCGTCTATATGCAACAGATAATTTAAATCTTATTTTTTCGAAGATTTGAATCCCTGTCTTAGCTGGCCATAAATAGTTTAACGACCTTTCAAACTTTACTAAAAGCTTATAAGCCTTTATTCTATTTACAACCCTCCTACAATCTTTATTATATTAAATTGAATTAACGTTGTCAACTATTTTGTTTTATCCATTTGAAATATTAGCTTTACTTCCCGGAAATGAACAAATTTTTAAAATCAGCGATCTTACCTTTGGCATTTTGCCTTTTCGTCGGTCTCATTTAACAACCAACTACGCCTACACCTTTTTACCTTGAATAAAAACTCTATCTCTGGTAAAAATTTAAACAAAAAAGTCTTCTCTTAGGTTTCAATCCTTCTTAATTTAAAAGGTAACCCAAATGCCAGCAATCTCAAATAATTATAAGCAACAAAACGAATATGACAGGGTTTCATATACTAAATTTTCCGATCAGTATTCATCTGATGGATGGGTCAAGAGGAAAATCATTGCAATTCCTGCTATGATATATTCAGGACTTATAAAGTCAATTTATCACCTGTCGAATGCCGTAATACAAAGCATTTTTAGGGATGACAGATCCACGTCATTACACATCTCCTCATTTAAGCTTTTTCAGCAAGAAGGATATGGCTGGCTAACGATATTGTTGAATGATAAACAGGGCGCATATCAATTACACAAAATTTGCCACAACGCACTCCCGGCACTCGAATCTTCCTCAGCGCCCCAGCCGCAAAAAGCCGATTTTAATTTCCCTGTAAGCGCTAGTCAATCGAGTAGTGTATTTCCTAATTTATGGCAAAGTTCGGTTAATATTAAACCTGTTGTATCAAGCATTTCTCAAAGCAAGAAACAACAAACCTTAGCAGAAATGCGCCGTAACGGATACGGACTTAGCAATCTTTCCTATGACATGCGAAATGATGAAGATGTCGTTATAATGGCGATAAACAATTCAATGTTACGGGTGGTTAAAGATGCCACTCTCAGCATGAAAGACAATAAGAAGGTGGCTCTGGCAGCAGTCAAAAAGGATGGCCTTTCGCTTGAACATCTCTCCTATAGGATGAAAGATAACGATGAAGTTGTCGCAGAGGCTGTCAAAAGCAATAGTTCGGCCTACAAATATGCTTCATATAGACTCAAGAAAAAATATGAACCAAAACCTAGCTCTATCCCACGGCCTAGCTATAATTTTGGCAATAATTATTCTAATTTTCAAAACGCTTATAGACCCACTTTTAGTTCGCGTTTCAATACAGGCTTCTTTAATACCTCAAATTCGTCAGAAAATAAGACGCCGAACTTCAAGTCGCCCTTTACATACCCCTTTGAAAACTTCTTTTTTGGTTCTCAACCGGGGCGCCAGAAATCGAGTGGAACATCATCAACTCCCCCAGCTGCACCGCCAAAAGTAGAATGGGCATGCCCTCCCGAACTTAAAAATGACAATTCTGAAGAGGGAATCATAGCTAAACGTATTTTTAAACTGGAACACGATAATTCCAATCTTTTATCTGCAAAATCCCCTTATAAGACTGAGGTGAGAGCTATTTTTTGTAAAATGCTAGGTGTTGATGTGACAAGTACCAACGATGTGATGAACCTTGCCTACCGCAAAACATCGTTAAAAATACATCCTGATAAATGTGCCAATAAATTCGCTGTAGAGGCATTCAAGCCTCTATCAACCGTTAAAAATCTATTGTAGTATGTCCTAAACTTAGCTCGGCATTCCAATCATGGGTTTAACGGGCAGTGTGCCCAAAGTAAAGCTATGCAAGCTGACCTTGGAGTCGGAAACAAAAATTTTGACTTGTTACGCCCAAACGACAATGGCGCGCTCAAAACGTAGCTTGGCATTCAAAATTGGAAATGCCAAGCTCGTTTTGGTCACCCTCATCCGTTGATGGAGGGGAGGGGTTGAAAGATGCTTTCCAGGTCTTCCATTGATAAGGGGGCGCTGCTTTTCCCGTTGGCATCTAGAACTGAAAAGATTAAGTTCTTTTTGCGTTCCTGGAGATCTAAGATTTTTTCTTCAAGGGATCCACTCACGACTAATTTGTAGACAAAGACTGCATTTTTTTGGCCAATACGATGTGCTCTGTCTGTAGCTTGGCTTTCTACTGCAGGATTCCACCAGGGATCATAATGAATAACCGTATCTGCAGCAGTTAGATTCAAGCCTACACCCCCCGCCTTCAGACTAATCAGCATAATAGGCACTTCACCTGCCTGAAACTTTTGTACTGGTGTTGCACGATCTTTCGTATCGCCCGTTAAAATCGTGTAAGGAATATTTTTTTCCGCCAAATCATCGGAAATAAGTGCAAGCATGGATGTAAATTGTGAAAAAACAAGAATTTTTCGACCTTCTTCCACCATAGTTTCCAGCATTTCCATCAGGCATTCAAGCTTTGCAGATTCTTCAATAGAAATTCCTTTTTCTATTTTTACAAGCCGCGGATCGCAGCAAACTTGACGCAGTTTAAGCAATGCATCGAGCACAGCAATTTGACTTCTACCTAAGCCCTTTTTATTAATTTCGCGCATCAATTGCTCTTGGGCTTTAATGCGAATAGCCTCATAAAGGTCTCTTTGCTTTTCTCTTAATTCAATTTTTCTAATGATTTCAGTTTTGTCCGGCAGCTCCAAAGCCACTTGCTGCTTAATGCGACGCAAAATAAAAGGTTTTATGCGTTTAGTTAAAGATTCGAGGCGTGTTTGATCGTTTTCTTTTTCAATGGGGCGGCGGAAGATTGTTTGAAAAGTTTTTTGATCACCCAGAAATCCCGGTAAAAGTAAATTGAATAGCGACCAAAGTTCTCCTAAATGATTTTCCATCGGAGTGCCCGTAAGGCATAAGCGTTGGTTAGCTTTAATTTGCTGTAAAACTTGGTAGGCTTGAGTTTTGAAATTTTTAACGGTCTGAGCTTCATCGAGAATCAAAAGGTGAAATTGATGAATGATCAAAAACTCCTTGTCACGCATTAATAGTGGGTAAGTTGTCAATATAAGATCGAACTCTTTAATCTTAGAAAAGTTCATCGCCCTTTCATTGCCATGCAGTAAAAGCACTTTTAGGTCGGGAGTAAAGCGAGCAGCTTCACTTTGCCAATTAGGCATAAGTGATGTCGGCGCCACAATGAGTGCCGGAGAAGTTAGTCGTCCACTTTCTTTCTCCAATAGAATATGTGCGAGCGCCTGCACAGTTTTTCCAAGTCCCATATCGTCAGCAAGAATACCGTGTAGTTGGCTTTTCCTCAAAAATTGCATCCAATTAACACCCTGCAATTGATATGGACGTAGTTCACATTTTAATCCTACCGGAGGAAGAATCGACTCGGTGGTAAAACTTGCGCGGATGCCTTGAGCAAAATCTTTCAACCCTTCACACCCAATCCAGCGAGATTTCGCAGCAGCCTCGCCACTGGCAAATTCTTCCAGGAATGCCGCATTATATTTTGATACACGCAGCGGTTGATTTGAAGCCTGCTTAGAAAATTCGAGCATTAAATGTTCTGCGAGACTTCGAATGCGCTTTGCCGAAACCATGATAACTCGACCATCACCAGTATATAAAGGTATAGTTCCCTCGTCATCGACATTACTAAAATCGCTGGAATGTTTAATGAATTCTCTAAGTGCTGCCATCATATCGAGGCGTTCACCATCGATCATCACGCCAAGTTTGACGTCGAACCAATCATTTTGAGGGGTATCCGATTCCTCTCCTGCATCCAAGAACCATTCGTCAGACTCTTGCACTTCCTTAAAAGGAAAAGATCGGTCAATATCTACTGTCCACCCAAATTTTTTTAGAGTGGGCACATCATGTTGTAAGAGATCAATTGCCAGATCATCAATCTCATAGTCTTCAAAATCAGTTTGGCTGCCACACATAAAAGTGGATTCAATGTTTTTCCCTTGTCCCTCAATTTTTTTCCAGCCAAGAGGATCAAAATGACCGAGCAATCGATTTTCTTCTTCTATGCGGCGTTCAACTTTAACAATTTCCCCTTTTATATTCAGCTTTTCCCAATGGAACTTTTGATTTTTTGCATCCCCATTAAACAACGGAAAATTATGACCGGCATAGGAAAAGGAAACTTCTGCAATTAGGATCTCAAAAGATTTTGAAGATCCCCAATAGCGATTATAGCTTCTAAATTCCATTACACTCAGCTTAACATGTGGATGGGGCAAGCGTTGAATGAATGTTTCTTTGATCTCTACAGGCAATTTTTTTGATAAGGCCGGAATCTTTGCCGACAAAATTTTGTGCACCTCATTAATTTCACTATTACTAATGGTAGGAGCATTGATCAGCTGCTTTGCAAATGAACCCACTTCAAGCAGGTCGATAGGACCAATTAAATAAAAATCTTTCCGATAATAGCAAAGAGGATCTATTCCCTTGACGATCTTTGCTGAACTTTCCTCTACCGCAATATTTAACCGTTGAGATTCCCCATCAGGCATTAAGCTCCAGCTAAATGTTCCTTTCTGAGGAAGCCCCCATAAAATTGGCGTGCCAAGATCATTGGAAGGGTAGCAGTTCCTCGTGGAAATCAACTGCTTAAGAAAATCTCCAGCACCAGAAAAATCCAAGCAAATCCCTCGATGATCAATAACCCCCGCAACGCGCATGAGCTTTGAGAACAAAGCAATCTGCTCATCAGTGATTGAGTTACGAAAATTGACTAATGTTGGAGACCATAAATTCCTTGGATCAATCACTATCTGTCCTGTTTTAAGGTAACCTCCATCCTTTTTTAATTTGACCCATTTCAAAGAAAGCCAAAGGGTGGCAGTGGAATCAAAATAGTCTAATATATAAAGTAGCTGGCGCTTTTCAACATTAGATTGAACTATTGAAGTGGGTACATCTTTTCCAATTTCATTGAGCCATGATCCAACTTTTTCATCTGTCGGCTTAAAAATTTCGGGAAGAGGAACCTCCTTAGATTGAATCGATGGAGCCTTAGCGTTAACATTATAATTTGGGGCGACAGTGGTAGGATTTTTTTTGGGCATAGCGGCAGGATTTTTTATGAATGCAAGAGCCTGTAAAAGTGTTGCGGCCACATGTTTACAATCATTTTTCATAGGACAAGAGCAGATTCCTAATGATTTCCCTAGCTTGCTGGGCTTGATGTGAACATCATAAGGCTTTAAGGCCGAGCCCATTACCTGGGCAGTGATCACATCTCCCACAATATTGAGATCAAAGACCAATTTTTTATTAAAGTATCCAGAACCTTTCAAATAGGTCTGGGTACTCAAGGACTTCATGAATTTATGTATGCAAGACTCTAATTGGACTTTTTCCATGTCGATAAACCTAATTAATGGGACTGCGTCAAAATGAAAACGCTCGAATGATTTTTTTCTGCCATTTATGACGATTAAGATTCTAAATGGGAATAGATTAGCATAAAATGAACCAGGAAATCCAGATCAGATTTGAGCAACAATAAATGCTTAGACTTGTGAACGATTGATTTTATAAATTATTGGGTTTTAGCCACTTATCAATATCCAAATTCAATAAAGCGCCTAAACAGAACGGTTTAAAAAAATGATTTATACTTTCTGCCAAGAGGCCATATTTTTTTTCAGGGTTTGGATTTTGATAATCAGCGAGTTACCTTTTTCAAAAAAATCGATGTTCATAATTTGCTTGCAGGCTAACCACCCTCATGCTAAATTTCCCGAGAAAAGCCCCTAGAATCACCTGTGGAAACGTTGTTTATAACTCTAAAAAGGATCACAATCTATGACCTCCCTATCTCTTTGCGATGCCTGGAATCAATTTTTACAATTTGTAAAAACACATTGTTCTGCCACAGCATTCGGAAATTGGTTGGCTCCTATTAATGTCATAGAATATTCTTCCACATCGATCACTTTGGAAGTTCCCAATATCTTTGTCCAAGAGTACCTTTTGTCGAATTATAAAAAGGATCTCGCTGCCTTTCTACCGGTCAATGCCAATGGCGAACCAGCCGTTAAATTTGTCATCGCGGCACAATCCAAAGCCCCCGTCATACATAACTCACCTGCAGTTGTTACTGAATCAAGAAAAGAAGATCAGGATTCCTGGAAAGCACAACAAGTCAAGCTTAACGACAATTACAGCTTTGAAACATTTATTGAAGGTCCAACGAATCAATTTGTAAAGTCTGCGGCTATTGGCGTGGCCAATCGCCCCTCGCATTCCTATAACCCTCTGTTTATCCATGGCGGCGTCGGTTTAGGCAAGACTCATCTTTTGCATAGCATCGGTCATAATATTATGCAGCATCACAAGAAGCTGCGCATCCAATGCATTACGACAGAAGCTTTTATCAATGATCTTGTGGACAACCTCCGCAATAAATCCGTTGATAGAATGAAACGCTTTTATCGTTCGGATGTTGATGTCTTATTAATCGATGATATACAATTTTTGCAAAACCGTTTGAATTTCGAAGAAGAATTTTGTAATACTTTCGAAGCTCTCATCCATCAAAACAAACAGATCGTGATCACAAGCGATAAGCCACCAGCCCAGCTCAAATTATCTGAAAGAATTGTGGCACGCATGGAGTGGGGTCTAGTTGCTCATGTAGGCATTCCAGAACTAGAGACTCGTGTGGCGATCATTCAACATAAAGCGCAGCAAAAAGGATTAAAGATCTCTAATGAGATCGCTTTTTTCATTGCCGAGCATATTTATGGCAACGTCCGCCAACTTGAAGGCGCGATCAACCGATTAAGCGCACATAGCAGACTTCTAAATGTAGATATTACTCAGGACTTAGTTGAAACAATCTTACGAGAAATGTTGCAAACCACTCCGCGCCAAAGAATTTCTGTTGAGCAGATATTTAAGAGTGTTGCGGCGGTTTTCCAAGTACGTATTAGCGATCTTAAGAGTTCAGGCAGAACTAAAGAAGTCGCGTTGCCACGACAAGTGGCTATGTATCTTGCTTGCAAAATGATCAAAGAGTCTCTACAAATATTAGCTTCTTACTTTGGCAGGACTCATTCTACTTTGCTGCATGCATGCAAAAGCATCGAAAAGAAAATTTCTGCTGATGATATGCTTCGACGCCAAATTGGCATGATTGAGAAAAACATCCACGCCTAATGACGGTGAAAGAAAGGACGAACGACATTAACCACAAGGTAGGGTGTTGTTTTTGTGCTGTTTTGGGACATATTCCTTCATGTGGTTTTATCTATACTGCCCTTTGCTCAATCTGAGAATTTGGGCAAAGCGAAAGCTCTCGCGGTTGAGCTCATTTAAAGGGCCCTGTATTATATAATACAGGGCCTTTTAAATGAGCTCAATCCCGAGGCTTTCGCGCAGCCGAAATTTCTCAAATTCAGCTATGTTGAGTATAAATATATCGATGCAAATTATTAACTTAGATGTATGTGATTTTTATCCCGTTATTTACTGTACAAAATGAATACTCTAGCCGCGAATGCGGCGACAGCATGTAGCCACACGCGTAAGCGTGTGGTAAACCAAGTTATAGAGTGAGCCGCGAATGCGCCGACAGCAAACGTTTGCTG
>JACCVN010000263.1 GCA_013698165.1 Parachlamydiaceae bacterium
CCTTCAGCGGTGTACTGCACACAAGCAATAATATCTATCTTCGGGTTTAATTGACGAGCAGTATGGATAATATTTAGAGCATGTTCTCCATCAGAGATTGTGATCAGAAGATGGCTTGCAGTTTCAATCTGAACATTTTTCATAATATTTAATTCTCTGGCATCGCCAAAGAAAATTTTTTCTTCTTCTATATGCTGAGAGACCTTATCAATATCTTTTTCGATGATAATTGGCTCGATGTTTTGTTGCTTTAGAATTTTCAATACTGCCTGACCGATGTGTCCAAAACCTACAATTATTACCTTGGATGGGGAAATATGGTGATAATGTTTTTCATGACTGCTTTGAGCTTTAGATAATTTAGAAAAGCCTATTTTTCGCACCAACCACTCTAATTTCTCTCTGTTCTGAAAAAGTAAAGGGTTGAGAGAAATAGACGTAATTGCCAAAGCCACGAGAAGATCGTAACCATCATCAGAGAATAGATTAAATTTCAGGGCTTGCTCGGCCAGGATAAAAGAGAATTCCCCTATTTGTGCTAATCCTATAGCTACCACAAGAGCAGTTCTAAGGGGGTAACCCAAAAAAACCGTAATTAAATACGCTGATAGAGGCTTAATAATTAAAACAACCATGAGCAATCCCAAAAACAATCCAAGATTATGCCAGATGGCTACAGGATTAAAAATAATACCCACAGAAAGGAAAAAAATAATCCCAAAAATGTCTTTGAGGGGGAATGCATTGGCGGCAGCTTGATGCCTAACATGCGTTTTTCCGATGACCATTCCAGCAATAAAAGCTCCAAGGGCAATTGAAATTCCAAAGATATACGTAGAACCTGTCGCAATGACAAGGACAATTGCTAAGACTCCCAATGTAAATAGCTCTTGAGAATGGAGACGGGCAATTTTCGTCAATATATAGGAGACAATCTTTTGCCCCCAAGTAAACATAAAGAGTACAAGAATAATAAATTTAGCGCCTGAACCTGCCAGCGATTGAAAGACATTTACCCATCCCGAGCTTTCACCATGAAGCATGACCGCAAATGTAGGCAGCATAATGAGAATGATAACCGTAAGAATATCTTCTACGATCAACCATCCAATCGCAATATGCCCTTCTTGAGACTTTAACAACTGGTTGTCGGTCAACATGCGTACTAGCACTACGGTACTGGCAACTCCAATGGCAAGCCCAAGAATCAAACCTATTTCCCAAGGAATCCCGGCAAAGTGTACAACGACTATTGTGGCAAGAGTGGCCACTAATGTTTGTCCAATTGCTCCTGGAATTGCGATATTCTTGACATTCATCAGATCCTGAATCTTAAAATGCATGCCCACACCAAAGAGCATAAGAATAACCCCGATTTCTGCTAGCTGTTCAGCAATATTCGAATCAGCCACGTATCCCGGGGAGTAAGGCCCAATAACAAAACCTGCAAGAAGATACCCTAAAATAGGTGAAAGCTTTAAGCGTTGCATGACATAGGCAAACAGACATGCCAAGCTAAAGCCGATCGTAAGAATGAGAACAATTCCGAGGTTATGATCCATGCTTTTTTTATGCCGTATCCCCTATATTTTTACCTACCTTCTCAAGCATTAAACGAAAAAAATATTGATAATTTGGATAGTGGGAAGAAAAGGCCCTTAATACTCGTTCCACTTTAATAGAATCTTTTCACGAAAAGTAGTCACTTATTTTTATTCTGAAATTTTCAAAATATACGAAAGTAAAGGCTTTACGTTTAATAATCTTAATTTTGTTATGAATTTGGGAGTGCTCTTGTTTGAAATGCAACGCTATAATGAAGCACTATGAAAGCATAAAAAGTCGAGTCAAAAATTTTTATGGCTTAAAAATTGAATAATTGTGGGGATTGTGGATAGCTAAGTTAACATAGTCCAGAAAATCGTTACTTTTGGGACCAGTTGGCATTGGTTGTCCATCACGTATAGCACTTAGCATGCGGCCAAGCATATTTTCTCCGGAACCATCATAATTATCGGACCAATAATTATCTCTCTTGGCATTATTATGTTCGAGTAGATAAGCGTCTTTTGTCGCCTTCAAAAGAAGATGATTAGGATTACCATAGGCAAACTTAACGTTTAGAATTTTCCACATCACCTGGTCTCTAATCCCCTTATTCCAATTTTTAGCATAAAGACTTTCTTTGTTAAATAATTTTGCAATTTGATGTACAAGACCAGCTTTAACAATCTTGCTTTGTTTAGTTGCAAAATCATATTTTTCGATTCCACCCAGCTCACGATTAATATCAAATGCTTTTTTACCGCTGCAATTGGGGTCAACAAATCCATTAAGTTTGGCCATAAATTCCTGACAAAGAGGATTTGTGGAGTTTGAAATCCCATGCTGATCAGCCAAGAGCTGATATTTTTTATATTGAAAAGCAGCCTCAGCACAAGCAAAAGTCTGTCCATCAACAGTAATTTGAGATGGCGAAAAATTCCCCAAAAATGCAACGGGACCTGTTTCATAAAAATAAATGAGCTTTTTACCCTGGGATAATATCTTTGATGCCCACAAATCTATCTGTTGAATTTGTTTATCAAAAGCAGAGAGGAATTTACTTGTACCATCGTAGTCGTTTTGCTGGGCATTCTCTTTTGGAGTGACAGCATAATTGACCATGGAACGAAAAGCTGGAGTTGCTCCAAATCCTAATGTAGGAATGCTTATAACAAAAGTAAGAAAAGTAATGAACATTGCCATGGCGACAGCTTTTATGCGTGCAACCAAAGATGGACTTTTAAGCTGATGGCTCGTATGCGTTATTAAGTCATTAGCAGCCTGATAGTTATTTGAAAAGGGATTTAAATAGTCTATATTCATATAATTTTATTCCAATTAATATAATTTTAGTAATAACAAATACGTTAATCAACAATTTTATATTACCTAAATTTCTTTGTCAAGATGAAAAGATAAGTCAAAGTATAGGGATGATATGAAGTAGTTGAAAAGTCAGACTAGTAC
>JACCVN010000267.1 GCA_013698165.1 Parachlamydiaceae bacterium
CATTGGTGAATGACTTTACAACTCTTATGCCTGACAAAGTATCTTCCACTTGTGCATTAATATCTCCGATCCTGTCCTTGCTTACTCTTAATGCTGCGTGCATTTTCTTGCTAAAATAAAATCCATAAATGGCCATGATTGGCAAGAAAAAAAGAGCGATAAAAGCAAGTTTGACATTGATACTGATTAATATGATAAAGGCGCCGATAAAATTTAGTAATGAGATGACAATATCTTCTGGACCATGGTGATACAATTCAGCAAGATCAAACGAATCGTTTGTAATCCGGGTCATTAGCTGTCCTGTTCTATGATCATCATAAAAATTGAAGGAGAGTTTCTGATAATGATCAAATAGTTCATTGCGCATATCTGCTTCCATCAGCGCTCCCATCAGATGCCCCTGATAATCAACAAAAGCGTGGCATGCAGTATAAAGAGCAACCAATGCAAGCATAACGCCCCCCATCATATAGATATGAGTGAGGGTGTCTGGAGAACCGGTCTCAAGTAAATTTTTGGTGATGTATCTTATGCACAAAGGGATAGCCAGTGTAATTGCTGAGACAACTACTGCACAGGCCATGTCAGCATAGAACAATCCCATATAGGGTTTATAATACGACAAAAATTTTTGAATCCGTGAATTCACTTAATTACTCCAAAATTTCATTTAATAAGAGTTAAGGAAAAGAACGAAGTATATGTGAGCGATATCTTCATTAGTCCAAAAACATTCCTCTGACTTTTCATGCCCTTTTTTGATGCTGCCTGCTAGATAAATAGCGATTTTTTTTTCATCTGTAGCTCCTAATTATTGCCTGCTGCATCTCGCAGTAAGGGTCATTCTATCACAAATAAGTTACTGATATTAAGGATTTTTGTGGCACAGAAAATTTCTCAAGATCGACGCCTGCTGCGAATGTAGCCTGCTGCGTCTAGCAGCAGGAGACGAGCTAAGTGGTGCATGACGTTTACTTCTACACTACAATGGAGTACCCAACACTTAGCTTGGCATTCCAATTTCCAATGCCGAGTTTGGAGTGCCCGAAGTAAAGGTCACGCAGCAGGCTTTCCACACGTCACTGACCAGCCAAAAAGGTTGACTTGGCAGTCCAAACTCGGCATTGGAACGGAAGTTCACCCAATTTTTGAGTGAGAAATTCCTATAAGTCTTTAACTGTCAATTTTTTACAGTATTTTTTGTTTTTTGTCTACTGACTACAGGGACATTTACATTTTCTAAGTTTGTTGGTATCCGTACATTTATGGCTTTCAGTAGTGCTTCCATATGAATATTTGGTGTAGCAATGCAACTGATCTTTGGATGAGCATCCCCAATCAGAATGTCATTTCGACACAGCAAGGATAGCTCTGTAAGTGCTTCATGAACAGTTTTATCAAATTGACTCCATGCTTTCCTTAGCTCTCTTAGAATCATATGGGCTAACATAACAACCAAAAGGTGCCCTCTAGTACTCTCTTCCGTTCGTACAGAAATTGGACGAAATTCTAAGAATGATGTTTTAAACGATCTAAAGTCATCTTCAACGTATTTAAGATTTTTATAGAGTTTGTAGACTTCCGAATTACTTAACTCAGATTCTTTCCAGTCTGTGGTCCACACGTAACAGCCATCAAATGCCAATTTCTCTTTCAATTTTTCCTGGTCAATCGTTAAAACAAACTCCCTCTTGACTAGTGTCAATTTGGGCAGCGGTTCCCGCTGGTGAATTCTCCCGTGTAATAAATAATTCCTTTCGTAAAGTCTAAGTGCTTTTACTTGGAATTTACATCATGAACACTCCCATCAGAGAATCATTCTCTACGACATCATTAATTCAATTAGTGTATGAACAATTTTTGAAAATCCCAGATCCTTCGGAAATTTCCTGAAACTACGCGAATTACTTTTACCGATGTTCTGATGTCTGGGCTTGCCATTTTCGGTTTAAAATTTCCTTCTTTACTACAATATGACCAAAAACGTGGTGATTCAGTTGTCGATAAAAACTTAAAAAATCTTTACCATGTTGCACATGCCCCTTCCGACACCTATTTAAGAGAACGGTTGGATCAACTTGATCCAGACTTTTTCCGCCCAGCTTTCAAGAAATTATCTGCATGAATTTAACGAGGTAAATGTCTTGAAGAATATGAATTCATGGAGGGTCATAATCTCCTATCTATTGATGGAACAGGTGAATTTTCTTCAGCAAAAGTATGCTGTAAACACTGCTACAAAAAGGAAAGTCAAAATGGAAATATAAGCTATTACCACCAAATGCTTGGGGCATGTATTGTGCACCCCGAAAAATCTAATGTTATTCCTCTTTGTCCTGAAGTTATCCAAAATCAGGATGGAGAT
>JACCVN010000591.1 GCA_013698165.1 Parachlamydiaceae bacterium
ATTTTTAACAACTGGTTCAAGCTATATTCTAGCTTATGGCTAGAATAGCCACCTCAGGAAAGTTGGTGGTCGGGGGTGCCATAACTGCTGATCGTCATAGTACCTTCAAGGATGTCAGAGCATTCCAACTTGGAGGTGGGGCTCGTTCGACCAAGTTGCCATGGCGATTCCAACATTATGTGGACGATGGATGCGCAACAGTTTATTTGCTTAATCATAGGAACTGTTGCCTAATAATAAAGTGCATGTAGGTCACATGCAATCCAGTTTCTTGGGGCTTCCTACTTAACATTTAAGAAAATGAAGGAGGTCTTTATTGGATGAAGAGAAAAAGTGAGTGATGTCTCAATGTAGTTGGCACTCCTGTAAACAGGATGATAATGCGAAGCATTGTTCTGATGCCCTAGGACGATGAACTACTAACCCTAGTATTTGAACGCGAGATCATCACTCACAAAAAGTAAAAAGTGGGGCAAGCTGGACTTGAACCAGCGACCAGCGGGTTATGAGTCCGCTGCTCTAACCGACTGAGCTATTGCCCCCTAAAGCAGAATCCTAAATCTTAGCACCTGTAAAGGGTGTTTTGCAAGTAAAATATGTGGGATCGATTACTTTTTAATGTTCGCGGGCAATCCTCTTTGCTCTAGAACTTTACCAACATACTCATGAAGATCGCCGCTAAGTTTGACCAGTGAGGGCATATCGTTAAACATCATGTGGCCAGCTTCATAGTGCCCAAGAGTGATATTTTGATTTAAGGAAGGGTCTAAACCTAAATGGCTATATGTATACTCTGTAGCAAACAATGGTGTGGCTAGATCGAAAAGGCCACAAGCAACAAATACCTGAAGTAAAGGATTTTTGGTCATGGCCTTGCGAAGAGACGTGCCTGCATTCAAATACTGATTGCTGGACTTCCCATAGTTCCATGGAAAGACGTCCGTTAAGGTTTTATACTCTTCATTGCTAACCCACTTAAGATCCGTACGGGCATACTGATTAAACGCAGCGGTATATACTCCAATCACTCCATCTAAAGAGGGGTCAAACTCAGATGAACAGGAACAGGGATCTAAATCTATACCAGTTAAACGGGAGTCGAATCGTCCAATCACTTTGCCTTCATTCTTCAACAGCTCCTTTATGAATGTGAAAACGCTGACACGCATATTCATCCTCTCAATAAATTGAGGGGGTAGTCCACTTAAATAGGAGAGTTTTGCAACGATCTCTTTGCGTTTTTGAGGTGGGAGTTGATTTCCTTTGAGGAGCGCTAAAGAGTATTCTTCAATTGCGAATGTTTTAGATTCCTGAATCACCTGGCGCAAATCTTTTTTCTGTAGGTCGTCGGGGAGCTTCTTATGATACCACGCTGCTGCAGTATATGTTGGAAGATAAAGCAGGTAAGTAAGATCGTTGCTACGTTCCATCTTGTCAATAGTTTGGAAATCGAGAACTGACGAAACGAGCACCAATCCATTCAAATACATGTATAATTCATCCTGCAAGTAGTCTGCTAACAAAGCTGCTCGCGTAGTTCCATAACTTTCGCCAATCAAGAATTTTGGCGATTCCCATCGTCCATTTTGCGTAGCAAACAACCGAATAAATTCTGCAACGGATTTAATATCTTCTTCTACCCCATGAAACTGTTTGGCATCTTCATTCCCAGTTGTTCGACTGTAGCCTGTAGATACGGGATCGATAAATACTAGATCTACAGCATCTAAAAGTGAATATTCATTTTCAATGTAGCTGTAGGGAGGAATTGATATTGTATCATTAGAAACAACTACTCTTTTGGGGCCTAACAATCCCATATGCAGCCATACAGCTGCCGCTCCTGGGCCTCCGTTAAAGCAAAATGCAAT
Source organism: Parachlamydiaceae bacterium (assembly GCA_013698165.1). Taxonomy (GTDB): domain Bacteria; phylum Chlamydiota; class Chlamydiia; order Chlamydiales; family Parachlamydiaceae; genus JACCVN01. The sequence continues at coordinate 1,872 of JACCVN010000591.1, forward strand.
GGGACGTTTGTTTGTATCTTCGCCATTTGTACGCTTATAGGAAACGTAAAAAAGCGATGCTTTGTGCTCTCCTTTTTCATTTTTCTGTTGAAGGGCTCCTGCCGTGGCTTGGTAAGCGACTTCTACTCCTTTAATGGTCACGACATGGTCTGTAACAGACACTATTTCATGCACAGGATCAAAGGTGATTTTTTCGTGATTAGGAAGCTTTTCCGTGTTGGAGGCATTTTCTGTCGGGAGGGAGGCGGGAGATGCTGCTGAGAGTGCTGTAGGAGTTAGCACGCTAGAAATGGAGAGGGAAAGTGATAGGCAGATGGCGAATATCGAATGAATGTTTTTAATCATGGGGCTGTCCTTATAATATTTTTTAATGAAATTTCGTTGGCTTTGGCTCAGTTTTTAAAGTGTTTATTTTGAAGGGTTATCTTTTCTTTCTTTGATATTGATCCTTACGTTGAGTAATGATTTTTAACAAAAACCTTTAAAAGATAGCAAGCATCAATGCGGATGATTTAAGGCGTTAAACTATTTTCTTGAAAAATCTGATGCAGAGGGATAGTCTGATAATGAATAGGGGTGGCCCCAAAATTTGTGGTTAGGGGTTGGACTCTAGGATTAAGAGAGAAAGGGCTAGCTGAATGAAGGGTGAATTGTTACCTGTGCGAGACGCAGCAGGCTACATTCCGGGGTGTAGCGCAGTTTGGCTAGCGTGCTTGGTTCGGGACCAAGAGGTCGCGGGTTCAAATCCCGCCATCCCGAAATAATAAGTTATAATTTGTAGGAGATTTATATGAGAAATTTGCCTGAAGTTATCGCAGGAGTACTTTTTGGAGTTGGAGCTTTAATCCACTTGGGAAGGGTTTTATGTCCTTTTGAAGTAAACATAGGGGAGTTTCATTTTCCAATGTGGGCCAGCGCTGTGACGTTTGTCTTGGCTGGGCTTTTATCCGCATGGTTGTTTAGAAGCCGCCGAGAAGTTTAAGGAAGAATAAAGAGATGAACTTTTTAAGTGTAAACCCTAGAATTGTGTGAGGGAATAAGCTTAAGTGGAATTTTTTTTATTAAAAAAGATCAAAGAAGTAAGCTTCATGCAAATTCCAGAACTTAGAATGGCTATTTCATTTTATGCCTAATGTTTGACTTTAGGCGTTTTCATAACAAACAATGGGTTAACATATGAACTTAGAAACATATTTCGCAGATAACTTTTCTTCCAAAACTGCACCTATAACATCAATTCCTTTTCCTAGGAATGTTAAGGCAGCAATTTCGCCTAAGCCACCAGTGACACATATGCATGTGACGCCGGAAGCTTATTACGAAACTGCGATTAAGCTTGCGGTTATGATCCATAAAAGCGGATTTGAATTTGATCAAATTCTTTGCCCTGTACGTGGTGGGGCGCCTATTGGAGACTTTTTATCCAGAGTCTTCAAAAAGCCACTTGCCATCATGTTTACAAGTTCTTACGATGATTCTACTTCCCAACAAACTAAATTGAAGATCTCAGACAATATAATGATTGATAAGACTTTGGGGAAAAAGGTGTTATTTGTTGATGATTTAGCCGAAGGTGTCACCCTGAACGAGACTCTCCCTGTTTTAAAAGAAAAGTATCCGGGAACTGAATTCCGAACTGCTGTGTTATGGTATAAAACATGTTCGGTTTTTAAGCCTGATTATCATGTTCAAATTGTTGGTGACCATACTTGGATACATCAATATTTTGAGAAATTTTCTCCGCATACTTTAAAGGATGAGT
>JACCVN010000333.1 GCA_013698165.1 Parachlamydiaceae bacterium
TGATTGCTTTTTCATCTTCATTATTGATAAACTTTTTAAGTTTTTGAACTTTAGGTTTATCAGAATAAATTTTTTTGCTAAAGCAAAAAGTGTCTATATTGCGGTGTTGGTTACAATTAGCCCCATTGGGGGCATTGGGAGCATAATGCAATATAATAAGCCCATCCGGGCAAAATCCACATAGTTTGAAAACAAAATTCTACAGTTTAAATGGCTGAACTTTATATTTCAAATCACTTAAAGGGAAGCCCCGAATGGCCTAATTGTGTAGAGCCCATATTGTAGCCCTAATCAGGGCAGACTATGGGTACAGAATAATTAAACATTAAGTCGAAGGGGGCGATTTGTGTAAGCATAAATACAGGGTCTTTATATGAGCTCAACCCCGTGAGCTTTGATGTCATCTCAGATTGAACTAAGGGCAGTATATATAATGGAGGTTAGAAATAATGCAGAAAAATGAATTTATTTTGAAAGTCTGCTTTTACTACTTTAAGAAAGTTACCTAAAAAACTTGATATTTATAGCGCGTTGTTTTAGTGTTATATCAACACTAACGTTCAGAAGGAACCGACAATGTATGAATTGGAAAATAGATCCCACTACCCGATATCTATCGACAGTGTGGTCTTTGGATATACTGAAGGAGAATTAAAGGTCGCGTTAATTGAGAGAAAAAAAACTCCCTTTGCTGGAATGTGGGCTATTCCCGGTGGATTCATGGAAGGAAATGAGACTGTAGAGGAAACGGCTTTTCGTGAATTAAAAGAAGAGACCGGTATCGAAAATGTTTATCTGGAACAATTCCATGTTTTTAACAAGCCGGGACGCGATCCTAGAGGGCCCACAATTACAATTGCCCTTTTTGCATTGATTAATTCTGACCAATGCCACTTGATTGCTTCTGAGGATGCTGCAAAAGCAAAATGGTGGCCGGCATATAAATTGCCCCATTTAGCCTTTGATCATGATGAAATTTATGCAAAGGCATTAGTAGCGTTAAGAGTGGCTTTACGAACACGTCCATTAGCTTTTGAGCTACTGCCGAAACAATTTACATTAACTCATCTGCAAGATCTATACGAACAAATATTTGGAATTTTCCTCGATAAAAGAAACTTTCGTAAGAAAGTCGCAAAAATGGAGTTTATTCAAGCTACCGGTAATAAAACTCAAGGCGGTAGGCACCGCCCTGCACAGTTATTTCAATATGACCCAAAAGTTTACGCAAAGTTTTCTAAGGAAAATCTATTTTAAATTAGGAGAGACTCAATGAAAATGCAAGCTATGATCATTAATGAACCTGGACCTGCTGAGAATTTTGAGCTTAAAGATGTCGACAAACCCCAATTACGTCTTCATCACATTTTAGTTGAAGTTCGAGCAACAAGCGTCAACCCGGTGGACACCAAAGTCCGTGGCAAACAACTGCCATTTTCTCCCGAGTACCCTGCGATCTTACATGTCGACTTTGCAGGCGTGGTGGCTGAAGTTCCATCGGATGTGAAAGGTTTTAAGGTAGGGGACTTTGTCTATGGTGTTGGTGGAGGTATCAAAGGGACAATCGGAGGTGCTCTTGCACAATATCTTCTGGTTGATGCTGATTTGGTATCGCTTATGCCTACCAACTTATCCTTTGTTGAAGCTGCTTCATTGCCTCTTGTTTCTATTACCGCTTGGGAGGCTTTGCTAGATAAATTAAAAATAACGTCAGGAAAAACACTGCTTGTGCATGGAGGACTTGGGGGAGTCGGACATATTGCTGCACAACTTGGAAAACATTTTGGAGCTATTGTACATACGACTGTTTCTAACGATCATGATGCGGAAATATCAAAGAAATTTGGCGCCGATTATTCAATTAACTATAAAAACACACCACCCGAGGAGTTTGTGAAGGCTTTTACTGCCAATGAAGGGTTTGACTTTGTTTTCGATACTGTTGGAGGGATTAATTTAGAAAAATCTTTTCAAGCAACAAGGCTGAACGGATCTGTAGCATGCATAGCTACCGGAGGAAATCACGATCTTACTCTCATGTATGCCAAAGGGCTCAGCTTGCATTCAGTATTGATGCTGATCCCACTGATCACATGTAAAGGA
>JACCVN010000376.1 GCA_013698165.1 Parachlamydiaceae bacterium
GTAGGCTACTGTTAGAGGCAGTAGCCTGCATTTGGCTTCAATGATTAGCCATTAAAGTAAGTTACGAACATCTTTAAGAACAACGTCACCTGCAAATACCCAAGCAGTGATTACCTCTTCCTCGACATCCTTAAATTGTTGAAAAGTTAGTTTTTCTCCATACTCATTTAAGGCTGTGTTTAGACGGTTAAGCATAGTCTTAGCATCATTTTCAAAGGAATATAAAGTTATTGCAGTTCCCCAATGTTGAGACAGGCGTTCACTTCTTGTTTGGCCACCATGTAATAGTGCATAATATCGTAAAGCAACATGGGCAATCAAAGCATGGGGTTTATAGTCTCTCAAATATTCTAGGTGGGGTTTATGTTCTCCTATATGATCATTCATCTTTTGAATGTCTATTGTTCCCATTTCTTTTATATCTTGGTTAAGGGCTGTTAAACGAAAAAATGGCTCTAATTTAATGCCTAAACCTTTTAAGGCGGGTTCGATAATTTCGAATCCAATCTTTAACCGATTCAAATAGGCGACATAGGCTTCTTTTGTAGGAAAATTCTTCAATTCTTCTACAAAAGGGGAAGCCTCTACTGCTTTATGAAGATGCATGTTTTTGTAAAACAGGCTACTCAATTTTGGAATAGAAATGAGCTCAGATCCAGCTCCTAAAGATGATTTACGTTCTACTTGCATATAAAACCTCCGGTTAGCAGGATCATAGGCAAGGATATAATTCCATTCAACTTGCTTTTTTCAATTTTTTCCGGAAATAAACGGCATTAGAAAATATGACTTATCCAGCGGCTTAGTGAAATTTGATTTAACTACTACTCCCGTCCGCATGTAGCCTACGTCGCAATAGGAGAAGCATTAGACAACACCAACGCCACGTCAGTTTAACAATTATAATCAAACTTATACGGAACTTTATAAGACAAACAACTGCTAATTAATTATTTTAAATGAACTTACTGTTTTCAAAAATACGCAAAACAACTAGAATGAGATTACCTTATAATAACAGGGAGGAAAAATTATGAGATTACCTACACTATTTGGAATTAGTTTCGGAATATTAACATTGTTCGCAGTTAGCACTTGCGATGCAAGGGTCAATTTTGGCTTTGGAGTCAACCTTGAACAACCCCGCTGTACATACGTACAAGAGTACTACTATCCTACGGAACGAGTCATCATTCAGCAAGATCCCTATGGTAGAACAATTTCTGAACACGTTTATGTTACCCACGCCCCCGTCCGCACTGTTCAGCCCCGTCCAGCTTACCGTCCTAATCTTTCTTTTTCTTTTGGATTCTTTAGATAACAAAAATGGGCGCATTGCGCCCATTTTTTTAGATTATTCCACGCACCAACTAGAAAATTTCCAATTAAGTGGTTATCTACTAAGATAACAAGCCCACCATGGATAATTATATTTGTTGACAAATAAATACTTATACATTATACTTGTAGAAACAACTATAATTAATCGGGTTTATGAGAATAACTTCAAAACTTTTTTTTGACAAATACATTATTCATCCTTTTTCCCAAGAATTGACCCCTCTTGAAAAGACTGTCGCAACAATAGCTTCTGGGATTTTTCTGTTACTCACTTTCGGAATTATACATGGACGTGCATTCTGGAATGAGCGCAATGTTGTGAAACAAGATCCAGATGAACGCATTACATCAATCGTGAATAAGAGTTCACCATCAACTTTAACAAATAAAACACATTTAGATTTCCAGAACAAATTCCCTAGAGTACTTCCTAATTATTTTGACTATTTGTGGATCCTCGAACAAGAACTTTCTATAAAGCATGATTCTAAGTCGAATAATCATGTCGACATACGTAAAGAGAACTCTCTTTCCCAATTATTTGAAAACGATCCGCACGTCTATTTTCCTTTTGAAGATATTGAAGTTCACCAAGGGTTTGAAAATTTAATAGGAAAACTTTCAGCGGCTTTTTCTCAAGGAAAGGTACTTGCAACAATTAAAATATCTAATAAATCACATTGCGAATGTGCTAGCTTTAGATACAATGCAGATAAACATACAGTAGATTTTATTATTTTTGCAGGCTTAACAGACATCCACACTGCCTACGCGGATAGTATGCAAAATGCATTAAATCAAGCAAATATTAAGGATAAGTTTGGTAACAAAATTACCTTTTCAGGAAAGTATGTTGATACAGGACTGCAGCGCGGGGGACATCACTGCAAACGTATAGCGGAGCTTTACTGCTATCAAATCGCGAAAGAAAAATGCCTTGGTGCCTTTAAAAAGGTGAACGGAGCTTTTTATCAACAACAAATTGAAAGCTTCTCAGATGTGGAAAAAATCAGTCTTGCAAATCCTATCGACAAAATGCCTGCTCCTACCAAGGAGAATCCTTGGGATCAAAAACAATATGGATTTTTTCTTTCTTGGATCTGCTACAAATGCGGTATCGAAAAAAATCGATGGGAAGATATTACGCTACACGAAATTTTACCCACTTTAACGTGGACGAACGCGGAAAGTTACATGTTAGGCTTTCCTTTTGAGAAAAGGATTGTACCTGCCCTTTGTGATCCATTAGGTAACTTTACAATCGAAAAAATCAAAGAAAGCGAAAAGCGACCTATTAATACTAAAGCTAAGCTTGGAAATCTATTTCAGAATAAAAATGATATTCTTGTACTTAAACCCAATGGAAAACACTTTCTCTACCAACGCAAAGTCACTGAACGCATTTCATAAGTCTTCGACAGTACCGACTCAAAGTTCCAGTTGTCATGATAAGCATCTAAACAATCTATTCATTTTTTTATCTCTTGTTTATAGCTCAATTCCTGACGAGCTATGCTTTAGTATTTAAGACAAATAATCACTAAAACTCACTTATATGTTATCATGCCAATAAAAAAATGATGAAGGGTAAAATTCTGTACAATTTGCCAAATTTATTTGAGACAACAAATACATTCTTAATTAAAAATAAAAGTTATTCAACTTGCATTTTTAAGAGTGTCATGAAACTATCTATTTTGCTAGACTATGAATTTCTTAGATTAAACCACTAACATAAGGCTGAATGCTATGCTGCCTAGCATAAACATACCTAGAAGTAATGATCGAACTTATAGAGAACAAATCCCTTCCGCTGTTAAAGTAGCTATCGACAAGGCTTCGCAAGGGGAATATGGTAAAGCACAAAAAGCAATTGAGCAGATTTGTTACCTTGATAAAGGTCTGCAATTTGCAATTAATATGATTTTTAAACAATGTAAAAAAAATTCATTTGACTTGCCTAATCAAAGAGAAGGACTCTCCAAATTTCTTTACAGACATGCGTTGCCACTCTCCACTGAACTATGCAGGTCAAATATGAAAAAAGCAGAACAGAGCTTAGCCGAAGAAAACATAATGTACTATCAAGATAAGGAAATTATAAAACATCGTAATAGCCATTCCTGGTCCAATTATGAATGTGCTTATTCAATATTAAATTTTTCCCAACTTAAAATTGAAAATAAAATGAGAGACCGAAACACATTCAATACCCCCCTTCAACTAACGAAAATACGCGAAAGGGTCAATATTGCACTAATGCAATTGTTAAAATTTACGATGCAATATTTTACTGCTGCAAAGATCGATGTTAATCAAAGTAGCATTTTCCTCTTTTATGCTAAAGAGGAGCTTCTTCTACTGAAAAAATCGTTAAAGGCTTCTACTGGATATTTACCTTGCACTGAGGTGATCGAAACATGTTGCAGCTACTTTTGTGGAAAAGTCATTTCCTCTTTCTCTCGTCAAGATCTTAGCTCGATCTCTAGTCAAAAAATCGATGAATTAATTAAACATATTCAAACATTTGTTTTAGATTGTTGCAATATTGTTTTAGAAGCAGAGCAAGTAAAAAATTCTATCTTACAAGCATTGATGGATAACAATCGCACTGAGTCAATTGAGCTTTACACAAAAGAGTTGGCTTTGGCAGGATTTAATTATCCCTATTTTGTAATGGTGCTAACACCATCAAATAAATTAGCCGAAGAAAATAAAAAATTCTATGAAAATCAAAATATTGTGATATATCGTAATAGCTATTATTTGAATGATGATCAACGTGCTGACTTTATATTAAATTTCCCCCAAATTGATATTGAAAAAAAAATGGAAGAACTAAATACAGATGAAACACCAGTTCAACTAAAAAAAGTTCGAGAAAGCGTCAACATTGCACTAATGCATTTGATAGATTCAATGACCCAATATATTAATTTATCAAAAATCGAGGTTGATCAAAGTAGTGTTTATCTATCTTATGCTAAGGATGAAATTTTTAAACTTAAATATTTAGTCAAAGTTTCAACTAAAAATAATCTTTGTTCCGAAATTGTGGAAACTTTATGCAGCTATTTTTGTGGAAAAGTAATTTCTTCTTTCGCTAATCAAGATCATCGCTCGAACTCTAATCAAAAAGTCGATGAAATCATTAAAGACATACAAACATTTGTTTCAGAGTGCTGCAATTTTGCTGTAAATGAGGACAATATAAAAAATTCTATCCTTCAAGCCATTTTATATAAAATCAATACAGCTTCTTTTCAGCATACATATAATGTCATGCAGCGAATTGGAGATGGATTACTTTTTAGGGAAATAGTTCGTTTTGCTGAATCTCCATTAGCTGAAATTACACTAGAAAAATTTGAAAAGAATATCCACAATTTCTCAGAGCCATTGTTTATATTCGGTAAGAAATTTTATCTTTCACGTGGAAATATTATGAAAGTGATTAAAAGTAAAATTTTATCAAATCATTTACCAGGGTCTATTCAGCAATATATCGAAGATCTGGTATTAACAGAGCAGAAAAGAGGTACTTCTCAAGAAGAGAACGATCAATTGATCCACTTCTATAAGTATTTATTGACCTAATTAGCATAACTTGCCCAAAACGTAGCTCGGCATTTCGATGCCAAGCTACGTTTTGGGCAAGTTATTCTAATTAGACGTGGCTGTCAAAAGCTCCTGCAACACGTTGCTGCCGCGAACGCTGGGGCAGCATATAGCCCATTCGTAAGCGTGTGGTAGATCAAGTTATAGAGTGAGCCGCGAATGCGCCGACAGCAAACGATTGTTTTCGACAAATACAAATTTACAGCTTGTGAAAGGCTAGTAGACTGTCAACGTAAAATTTTCGACTATTTCTAGGTGAAAGCTCCCGTGGTTTGTCGATCGTAAAAGGGGTTGTGTTAGTCAATACAGCCCCTTTTATGATCGGCAAACCATGGGGCTTTGACGCAGAAATAGCCGAAAATACTATCTTGACAGTGTACTAGAGATTTAATTAAGTTGACTTAGCTTCTAGGTTTTTAAAATTCCCCGGGAAAGGATTATACTCCCGAATAGCTAATTGAAACTGAAATTCATTCCACAGAGGCTTAAGGAATGTGTTTTTTGATTGAAGTGAAGCAGCTTTATTAAAGGCTGCTCGAAAAGTATTCATTCCGATTTCATGATCACTTTTTCCTTCCCAAACAGATTTAAATAAAGCCTTCCCTCCTGAAAAGACACCTTTTCCTAAAGTCGCAACAGCTTTAAGGGTACTTAATTGATTTTGTTCAAGCTCTTGTCGATTTTTGAGAATCTGGAAAATATCATGTGAAATTACAAAGACACCTGTACTAACTGCAACAGAAGGAAGGCTAAATGTGATTAATAAATCTTTTAAACCACACAGCAAAGCGCTAGTCATTACTGTTGCACACATCAATCTCTCTTGGGCATAAAATATACGCGAATACCTTCCAAGCTCCACTGAAGTTTTCTTGCTCAGATGACCCAAGTAAACGCTAGATTTCTCTAGATGATCTGCGTGTTCATCACTTTTATTTAGGTCGGGACGTGTGACCAAAGAAGGTAAAGGAGGGTATGGGATTTTAGATTCAAACAGGGAATAGAAATCTGTTTGAATTTGTATGGCGATTGCCGAAAAATGCTGAATCATTGGAGAGGCCTTGGTTTAATACGTTTATACTTCAATATATATACAATTATCCACAAGATTAGCAATATATTTTAAAACCACACTAGAAACCCTTACCCCAATTAAAATCTTTGTTTTTTCAGAAACAGGAAATTTTTTATACAGCCGGACTCCTTTCCTCCATCTCTACGTATATTTTGTGCAAGATCGCTAATTGTTAGGTGAAAACGTTCAGAATCTGAATGAGTCTGATTAATTTGATTAAATTCGCTAGTACATTCTGAGGGTCGGGTAACAGGCTCATCCATTAAAAAGGCTCGCTGATCAATTTAAACTTCATGAAAATAATAAAGGGACTCAAGCCGGTAAAGACCTAGTCCCTCTAAGAATGAAAATAAGCCTTGCGGCTCATCTTCATGGGCTGGATGCTCGGAACTGGACTCGAACCAGCACGCTCTTGCGAGCAAGGGATTTTAAGTCCCTAGTGTCTACCATTTCACCATCCGAGCGAGGAAGGGATGTAATTGATGAGTGCTTTAAGCGCACAACAATTACATCCACGCGCAAAAATTAACGTTTTTTCAAATATTCGTCAAGGCGAATCTCTATGATCAGATGAATAATCCTCTATAGAGTGGCTGCCAGTAGACTTCTTATGTTGAAGATTATTTGGACGATTATGCAAGTCTGAATCAAACTCTTCAGGGTTAACGCCTTCAGGCACGACTTCATCGGAATTTTCATCCAAAATGTCGACTTCTTCACTTTGAGTGGCATTGTCATTCTCATCTATTTGATGGGAATTTTGCTTAATAGCTTGTTCATTAGGAATTTCGAGGTCATCCTCAAATTCTTCAGCAAAACGTCTTTGAGATTCGTCCACAGAAAGTTTAGTTTCTAAGTCGACGTTTTCAGATTCCAAAGAATCTGCATCTTCACCTTCTGTGTTGCGGCCAATTTGTTTAAGGCGCAAGCCTCGACGCTCTTGATAGATCCTCTCCACTTCCTCTTCAGACATCTCTGGCGGGATGTATGTCGGTAGATCTAGAGATATAGAGGGCAACTCAACCAAATCATCATCTTGCGGAGTATCAAGTTGAGGATGATCAATCTCAAGATTATCTGTTGGAGGATGGTTATGTTCTTCTTGAGCAGGTGCAGCTTCACCTTCTTTGACAAAAAAAGCACCGCGGAACAGAGCATTGTCTTTGTAGCGTGCAATTGTTTCTGAAATGAGCGTTGAAGGGGGTGGAAGAAGGCTTGAAAATACTGCCGGCAAAGCGAGGCCACCGGACGCATCTTTTGTAGCTTCCACACGAGCGTCTTGAGGTTGATCTCCTTTCTCTGTAGGCGTTTCACCCTCTTCTGCTTTGTCTCCATCCTGGAGATCATCGCGACCTTTTTTACGCTTATAATTTCGACGCCGATCACGTTTCTTATCGAGTTTGGCTTCTGGTTTAACTTCTGCACCTTCAACCTGTACAGTTTTAAGGGGGGCAGGTTGCGATGCCACCTCGACAGGAGGCTGAACTGTCGCCTCTGTTCTTTCTTGAGGCCCACGATTTGCTGTGCGCAAGGAGGCCTCGCGGCCGCCAGCGATCTTAATTGATCTATCAAGACCAACATTTTTAAGAACCAGGCGCGTTTCTCTAACTTCTAAAATTTCATAATCTGAAACCGGAAGCATAAAGTTTTTAGGCCGTTCAAGAGAGCGGAAAAAGAGAGCATTTCCAAAGGAAACGACCTCGACAGCATCAACGAAGTATTCTTCCTGTCCTGTGCCTTTGCTACTTCGCACTGCTAGCGTGCACCCTTCTTTAGGGGTGATCACAGTTTCTATAATTGGTTCACGAGTAAAATCCACAAGTATTCATTCCATTGTTAAAATTCAACTATTTTAGTGCACAGCATGGGTATGTTCTTTTGAATCCATGTATGAAAGAAGATCAACAACTCTCATAGCGTAGCCCATTTCATTGTCATACCATGCGATTAGTTTAAAAAATTTATCATTCAAAGCGATGCTGGCATCTTTATCAAAAATCGCTGAATAGGGACTTCCAATGAAGTCTGAAGACACCAACGGTTCATCGCAGTAGGCAAGAATGCCTTTCATTTCATGTCGAGAAGCATGTTTTAGGGCTTCACAGACCGCTTCAAAAGATGTCGATCTAGTCAATCTGATAGTGAGATCGACAACAGACACATCGGCAGTTGGAATCCTAAGGGCCATGCCAGTAAGCTTTCCTTTGATCTCCGGAATACAGAGCCCTACGGCTTTGGCGGCTCCAGTCGATGAAGGGATGATGTTCATTCCAGCAGCACGACCGCCACGCCAGTCCTTTTTCGAAGGGCCATCAACAGTTGGCTGGGAAGAGGTCAATGAATGCACAGTCGTCATCAGACCTTCTTCAATGCCAAAGTGATCGAGTAACACCTTTACAAGTGGAGCTAAACAATTCGTTGTGCATGAGGCATTAGAAATAATATGGTCTTTCGAAGGATCGTAGGATTTATGATTTACACCCATAACGAATGTGGGGATATCTCCTTTAGCGGGAGCGCTAATCAAAACACGTTTGGCACCTGCTTCCAGGTGCTTGCCTGCCAATTCCGGTGTAATAAATAGACCTGTCGATTCGACTAAATAATCAATGGACAATTCACCCCAAGGGAGAGACGCAGGATCTCTCTCCGAGAATACCCTGACTTCTTTTCCATTGATGATCAATGAGGTGTCAGTATGCTCTACAGACCCTTTAAATCGACCGTGAATGGAATCATACTTAAAGAGATATGCAAGGTTGTCAGGCGTCACAATATCATTAATTGCGACCACCTCTAAATTTGATCGGCCAATAGCATTGCGCAGTACTAAACGTCCAATGCGACCAAAACCATTAATTGCTACTTTAGCCACGAGTCAGCTCCTTTATAAGGTAAACAAGCCCCAAGGGCGCATCATAGCTCATCACCATTGAAAAGTAAATCAAAAACAGGAAATTAGAGGGTTAGAAAATATTGCATGATCGAGAAGCTGTAAAATGTTAAAAACCCGAGACTTACAATTGCACGCATCTTGTAACGAAAAGGCTAGCGATGAGCAATCACTGATTTCTAGCAATAGGGTAAGGATATAAAATACAACATGGTAGGATGGGCACGATATTTTATAGTTAATAATAGCACTTAAACTAACAATACCTTGAAAATTTCATATTTTCTTACAAACTTTAACAACATCAGAATTCTTTAGCTAAAAACTAACTATTTTTCATCCAGCCATGAAAATTCTAAAGAGTTGGAAAAATCATTTGCTCCTCTCCGATTCAGCATGGTAAAAACCGTATGAAACAGAGAGGAGAAAAAATATTAGGCTTCCAAGTACTCGATAATGCAAGTTTGAGCATTATCGCCTACGCGATTTCGGCTTTTAATGATGCGTGTATAACCGCCATTACGATCAGTAAATCTCACACCAAGTGTATCAAATAGCTTATCAATGACCCTACGGTCAGTGTTGTAAGAACTTGTATCACCTGCACGAGCTGCACGATCTTCTTTGCTGGTCAGAGTGTTATAGCGAATCATCAATTGTGCAATTGCATCACGTCTTGCTGCAAGTGTATTTTTCTTCGCTAGAGTAATCATTTTATCAGCATATCTGCGCAGTGCTTTCGCTTTTGGAACGGTTGTTTCGATCCGGCCAAGATCAATGAGCGACTTTAGCATATTTGCAAACATACAACGTCTATGAGAAGTGGTACGATTTAACTTGCACGTATCTTTACGATGTCTCATGGTTTAATACCTATATTGTTCATCAATTGACGTGGGAGAATTACTCCTCGTCATCCTCATCTTCGTCTTCATCATCTATAATGACTTCGTCGGGAGATTTGATTTTATCTTTAAGAATTTCTCTTTTACCTTTTCGCTGCTCAAGATAGTGGCGGATTTTCTCTTTAACGTTATCAGAAGTGATACCGTATGGAGAGAGGTCCATGCCAAGGCTTAAGCCCATATCTACAAGTTTGGCTTTAATCTCATTGAGAGATTTTTTACCAAAGTTACGGAATTCGAGCATTCGACGCTCAGGGATCGAGACCAGTTCAGCGATCGTATCGATATTTGCGCCGCTCAAGCAGTTTGTCGAGCGTACAGACAATTCAATTTCATCGATGCGTAGAGATAATTTTTCAAGCATCTCATCTTCATCGGCTCTACTTTCTGAGAAGCCTTCATCAAAGACCATCTTTTGAGTTTTCAGTTTACCAAAAACTTCAAAATGACGTTGTCCGATTTGAGCTGCAAAACTTAGAGCTTCGCTTGGTGTTACGCGTCCATCAGTATGAACTTCGAAAATTAAACGGTCGAAGTCGGTATCTTGTCCGACGCGAGTATTTTCGACATAATAATTGACTAAGCGCACAGGCGAAAAAGCTGCATCGATAAGAATTTCATCCGACGTTCTATCTCGCACTTGGTGACGTTCAGAAGGCACATATCCGCGACCGATTGCGACACGTAAATCGATCTGTCTTTTCATCGGTTTAGTGACCGTAAAAAGGTGTAGACCAGGATTTACGATCTCAAAATAACTGTCGGTGATGATATCGCCTAGAGTAACATGTTTTTGACCGCCCAATTTATCTAGATCTTCTTGAGTAATGTCTAACACACTTGTTAGGATGCGAAGATCACGAGAATTTGGGATATCTGCTGAAGGCAAGCGACGCAACAAAGCGCCTT
>JACCVN010000394.1 GCA_013698165.1 Parachlamydiaceae bacterium
ACTCAAGAGGTGTACATAGCGATGGCGCAACTATACCATGAGCACCCTGAATTCAGAAAACAACTGGATCCATTCCACGCAGTTGGCTGAATTTATGGCGCACGCTATGAAAAAATTTGCTGATCAAAATCTATAAATAAATAACCATTCCTCCTCTTTATTTTGGGAGGGGGAATTAAGTATCAGTGATCGCAGTGATCGGGGTCAGGCCTGCAAAACTGCAATATTTTCAGCAGCGCATTCGAGTTTACCCCATATGTTTTAGATTCGCTGCGAGCACGATTCCAAGTTTTGCAGTTCTTCAGGCCTGACCCCGATCACTTTTTTAAATTTAGTTTTATTCGTGATATAGTTTGTAAAACTTCATATAGCCTAATCCTGGAGGGGATTGTTTCTTTGCTCCTTTAGACAAAAAGAAATCAGCAAGAGTTTTATTTTCTTGTCCAACTGCCACCTGAAATGGGGTCAAACCACTTTTATCTTTGGCGTCAACATCCACACCAGAAGTTGCTAAAAGTTTCACTATCTCTTCCAAGCCAGCTTTTACAGATAATTGTAAAACCCCATGCCCGTTTGTGGTTTGATCATTTGGGCTACTTCCACTTCTTAATAAGGCTTTCACTATAGCAGGTCCTTTTTCTCCGCTTATGTATGGTCGGTAGAAGCTATTTCTAATCATCTCACTAAGAGTTGGATCGTTCGCTCCTAGCTTTTTCATAAAAGCAACTAAAGGTGAATAATCGCCCTTATCAGCACTTTTAAGCGTTTTAATATAGTCTTTGCGAACAACACCTTCTTGATTCAAATGACTTGGCCATACAGGGTGTTGACATTTGAAAGCCAGAAGAAAACGATCGGCGATTAAGCGCGAAAAGCGACCATTACCATTTTCAAAAGGATGAATAAAAACTAAGCGATGATGAACTCTTGCAGCCATCTCTACAAAAGTAAGTTCAACAGGGTAATGCGACCAAGATGAAACTTCTAGACAAATCTCCGCAAGTTGTGTAGGAATTAAGCTGGGGTTGATTCCTATAGATGTTATAGATTTTCTGTATACTCCTGCCCATTCCCAAACATTTCCAAACATAGCTTGATGGATTGCTTTAAGCTCTTTTACTTGAAACCAGTTTTTAGGATCGCCAATTCTTCCTTGGAGGTATTTTCTTTGTGCGTTCAGTATATTTTCTGCTTCAACGCGATTGAGGTCATATAAATGATGTACCCAAAGAGGAATAAGTCCGCTGCAATCACCTATGGGAGTAGCACCTTCTGGAAATTCAAAACGCTCAGGCATTTTCATCCCATAGTTTAGAATTTGGTCCTTGCATGAGCCGTTCTTCTTCTTGTTTTATTAGTTCTGCAATAAATATAGAATCAGGCTGTTGGTCTTCTAAGTTCATTGTTCCTTTGAGATAACGAACTTGTTTTTCAGCCATTTTTCTAGCTTGCTTACGCCGAATGGCATTTATCGAATCCTGTAGAAGCGGAACAATGACAAGGTCACATGAAATTGCGCTTAAAATTTTATTCAATGTTGACAGATTTGCATCTCTTTCCTCTTGCTCAATGCGGGATATTGTAGATTGGGGGACTCCGGCTCGTTTTGCTAATACCTTTTGAGACATCCCTAATTGTACACGAATAGATTTAATGAGAGTTCCAATCGTAAGACCCCTAACTGCAACTCTTGTTTTTTGAGCAGCTTGCGTGATCTCTTCAATAAGAAGTTTTTCAGAAGAAGAGTAGGATTTCATAAGTTTACCTCTTATTTAACATGATAGCATAGACGACATATAATTCAATTGAAAATATGCTGCCTTGACATATAAAACTATGTAAAATATATCATAAAAGCTATAATACAAGATAAAGGGCTGTGTTCAAGGGATTTTAATCCTAAGCGTTCAGCATTAAATTTCTCGCGATTGTCATATTGCCATTCGCTGAAATTGATTAACGAATATGGGTGAATCGCTTCGTGTTTGATGTCCTCATAGGTACATC
>JACCVN010000602.1 GCA_013698165.1 Parachlamydiaceae bacterium
CTTAAATACTCCTAATAAAAGACAATGTTTATCTGATACGTTAAAGATAGTACTCCAAGATAGCAACATCCCGATTGAAAATAAGGCCGAAATAGTAAAACTTTACACTAATGATACATTTGAATCGAGACCGTTACTTATTAAAGATTCAGAAATGGAAGAAATCCTGAGTAGGTTTATCGAAAAAGATCCAAAGCATTATTTTCCGATCGATAAAAGCCCAAATCAATTTTGGATATTTAAAGGGTCACAGGCTGGAAATAAAGGAGCCGTTGAGAGAGAACATGTGCTAAAAGTCTATAATAAAATAAATTCATTAAAACCAGCACAAATCCTCTTTAATCAAGACAAAATAGTGCCCGCACTTGAAGGCGGAACATGCTCAGCAATGTCACTCGAATTTATCAAGACCTACTTTGACTCAAGAAAAATCGTTATAAAAAATGAAGGTGAAATAACCACACTTCTTTCATTAATACAATGGAGTGCGCGAAATCTTAGAACCAGCAACGAGGAAATGAGGATTCGTCAAGCGGCGTACAACACTATCGAAGTCATAAAAGATTTGGAAAATGAAGTAGATTACTCACTGCAAAAAATTCAATCTTTAGCAAACCACCATGGGTTTAAAATAGAAATAGCATCCGATGAAATCGATATTTTGAACATTGGTTCAATCGCAAAAGGTATAAATACCATCAATAATTTGGATGATGGGGTCTATTTGACTAGGATTCTTAGACCTCCAGATCCACAGGATCTTTATGAAATGGCAAAATTTGAGAAATATGGGCATTCAGTTGTCTATATAAAAGATAAGGGAGCAGAACTCTTTTATGATCCAAATAAAGGCTTATTAAATATTAAGCCAGGCAAAAGTGACCTCGAGCTTATGACACAATTTAAAAACCTCTATAATGAACATGAAGTAAGTACAGCAAGATTTTACAAAGTTGCAGATATGTAGCCTGCTGCGTCTCGAAGGAGACAGAAGTCTACGAACTCTAGCTATTAGATGCAGCAAGACTCTTCATTCTTCGTTACCCCATTAAGTTTATCCCAAACCGAAACAAAGTTCTCTAACATAAGCAAAAGCCTAGATTCATGCACCTTTTCTCCATTCTCTCTTGCATATAAGATGTATTGACCACGACGTAAAATATAATCGACGGCACCGGCGAAGACTGGGTTCTCCTTACCGGTAAGATGCACATATGTTTCAGCAGTACGTATGGCAAGGTCCTCATGAATCTCGAAAAGCTTTCCAAAATCGATGGAATAATCTCCTATAACAGCATCTGAAAAATCGAAAACCCCATTGACTTGGGAAGTGTGCCTATCAATTGCCAAATTTTCACCATGAAGATCATTATGTAGAAAAACTTGATTTTCTTTGTCACAAGGATGGCCTTCTTCATAAGCTAACGCTTCACGTAGAATACGTTCTACTTCTTTGGAAGGTATAGTTCCGAATAAGCTTCCCTCAATCCATTGTAAAGATAGGCGATATTCCTTATAACCCCACTGCAAGGCTTCATCAATATTGATAGCGTTGTGTAGTTGAGTGAGAAAAAGAGCGAGAGTATCTGCAATTTGCTGGCGGGTTTCAACAGGTAAGGTGAGATATGTATTCTTGTGTAAGGCTTTACCAGGAATTTTTCGATAGGCGACAAAAGATGTATGGACTCCAACGTATTCATAAATAGGAATCATCATCATAATTTGTTTGTGAAGGAGATCCAACAACTTTTTATCACGTTCAAAAATTAAAATATAGACTTCAGATCGTGGAAAACGAAAAATCCATTCATCATTAATATCAGCAACCAGATTGTCCCAACCGCTTGAAATTAGCTTTATTGAATTGATCGTGAGGTTAGGAACCTCATCGTGAATAACGGTAATAATTGACTCTTCATCGTAATGCTCAAGCAGACGCGGAGTTATATCAGAAGCTGTCAGAGGCCCTAGAATGGTCAATGCAAGATAACAGATTGTAAGGAGATATAGGAAATTGATATTATACTTTTTCATAATGGGTCGGGAAGATAGGTTTTGGATATTAAAATGATACACTCATACACCAGATTTTAACAAGAGATTCCTCGCTATTTATACAAGTAAAAGATCATGCAAGAGTATCCAACAGCTTATGTTCAGTCAGAAATACATTACCATGTTCAAGAACAAGGCTTGAAGCATAGCACCTCTGCAGTCACTGAAAGAATTCTTTCTCTTGATCCACAGCTGCTCTTTGGGGAGTCTAATTTATTCAACTATGACCCTATAAACCATACTATTGTGTTGTCATCCCCCTTTAAAATACTCTTAACACTGCTTGTCCAGCTAGAAGCATTAGATAGTAGAGCCTTGACAGCACAATCTTTGTTTGAACTGAAAACGATTCTTCAACAACCTCAGGGTATTCGCGGAGGCCTTTTGCGCAAAGCCGGAACAGAAAGATGGCATTTAGATGATAATCCTAATATGCAAAAATACAATGATATTTTTGACATATTATTTCAGCACTTAGGTTTCGTTTTACCAAAATCTATTGATAGTGAAATGACCGTTGATCACTGTATTATTTTTGGAGCCACCACAGAACGTATGGAAACACGAATCATTGATACATTGGAGTATTTAAAAAC
>JACCVN010000076.1 GCA_013698165.1 Parachlamydiaceae bacterium
TAAATAAGTAGTTAGATCAGCACCGGCAAAGGAGCTTGGTTCAAGGCAAGATCCATTGTAACCTTGAAGCATGCCGGTCAAAAATGCAGCTGTTGCTGCACCACCAGCGTATTGACCTAAATATGCTGCTACTGTGGGAAGGCAGTATTCTGCGGCCAAAGAGATTACAAAGGGGGCAAGAAGTGCGAAAGCAAACTGTCCATCAGGATCTATTTGTGAAAGAGGATGGTTATGCACATAGGTATAGAGATTGGGGCCATCAGCAAAACCAGCGGGATCAGGAGTGATCCACCTGCCAACATCAGGGGCATAATAACGCATTCCAAAATAGATGAATCCTGTTTCACTATCGAAGCGTTTACTTGAGAATCTCCAAGGATTATCTACAGTAGTTGGTGTGCTAAAAGTTTCCATTTCGCCAAAAGCTGTGTAACGGTAGCTTTCAACAATTTCACCAGATGTATCTAATAGAGCAACAATGTTTCCAAAAGGATCATGAATTGGAACAAAAAATATTGCCATGAAGCTCAAGTGCTATTGCAGCGCCAATTTCAGCCCCACGGCTTATGCCTAAAATCCTAAGTTGAGTGATGTTACCATCGACTATTGAGCCTATCTCATTTTGACCAAGGTATATGAACTGATTTGTCGCATCACCAATAGTTTTGGTCAGCCTTCGATGGAATGAGTCATACGTGTAAGATGTTATCTGGTTGTCATTTTTGACTTCAATTAACCTCTCGAGCGCATCATAGCGATATTGAATGGTCTCACTGTCTTGTATCTTAGTAATCAGATTTCCGTTTGAGTCATAACAATACTGGCAGTTCGTTTGGTTGAGAAGCTGATTCAGGTCGTTTAGAGCATAGGGCTGCTGATCTTTAGACGTTCGATTAAAAAGTGAATCGTTTTGGTAATGATGGTGTTTAAATCCATTTTCAGATGTCAACTGATAGAGATCATCATATTCATAAGTGTAGGCTAGTCTTCCTAGTGAATCTGTAACTTGTCTCTGGGTAAGATTGCCTGCAGCGTCAAACCCTTGTGCCGGAATGTTTTCTTGCCAATGAGGAGATTTTGTATTTATGGTTCTTTGGAGAAGATCATATTCATAAGTAATGGGTCCAGCCTGTCCTATCAACCTTTCACTTGCAACATTCCCTGCTAGGTCATAACCATCATAAGTATGGGTATATAGCAATACATTATCGTTGTGTCGTTCTACAGATGTTAAATACTGGGCATTATGTTGGTAATGTACCGTAGAGTGGTCTGGAAGAGTTAAAGAGAGGAACCGATCTAATTGATCATAAGAATAAGAAAGAATTTGGCCATTGCCCAATGTTTCTTTGACAAGCCTTCCAAAAGAATCGTACGCACGTTTTGTAGTTGAACACTGAATATGGTCCTGAACATTAATGAGATGATCTTTAACGTCGTACGCATAACAGTAAAAGAGAGTTTCATCAGATGATTTGTAGGTGCTCAAGCGTCCCAAAACATCATATTCATTCAATAGATAGATTCCATTGGGTTTTAATGTTTTTTCTTTTTGTCCATAGATGTTGTAGTAATAATGTGTGTCTTTTTGTTCCTTAGTTCCTTTAGCTTCGCTGCAGTGCACCATGTTTCCCATGCAGTCATATTCCCACTGAGTGATTACAGTTCTGGGAATATGTTCACTGGAATAAACAGTGCTATTAGATTCGATTTTTTTGCCTGATGGATCATAAATATAAGTTTCGCATTGGATGGTCTCACCAAAAAGGTTGAGATGCATCTGGCAGACAACACGCTGATGTGTGTCAAAGATGTTTATTTCTTGTTTACCTAGTGGGTCTGTACGTGATTTACGTAAGACCGTTTGTCCTCGATAAGAAAATTGATAATCATAGTCGCAATGAGTTACTTTACCTATGGCATCTGTTATCTTTGTCGGTTCGCCTTGAGGATTGTATTCTGTGATTGTTGAGGAGGTTCCTGCTTGAGTAAAAGCGGTAACTTGAGTTTGTTTTCCATTAGCATCATAGCAATATTGTTCCTTAAGCAAAACCTGGCCTGTCTGATCTTCAATGCGCTTTTCAATGACACGGTTCAAAAGGTCAAGTATCTGGATGGTGGCTCTTGAAGAAAGCTCGTCAATTGATTCTACCGTTTTAACTAAACGTCTAAGGCTATCATAATGGTAGCCCGTGACATGATCCCCCTTGATCATTTTAATCCGATGACCTGCCCCATCATATTCGTAGCTTGTAATCTGGCCTGCTTCATCTGTTTCTGAGAGCAGTTGCAGTGAGTTGTAAGATGAACTAGTCGATTTTAAAAGAGTTCCATTTGGATCAAAGGTGTCAGTTTGAATATTTCGGCCAAATGCATCATATGTATAGCCAGTTTGAAGACCATTTTTGGCTATTTCACGTTCTAGCAAGCCATCCAAGGTATACGCTTTTCGTTCAACGCTACCATCTGGATATTCGATTTTGTAGGGCTGCCCTCGTATCGTGTACAGCTTTTTGATTAATTGTCCCTTTACATCACACTTTGCGATCATATTTCCTAATGCATCATACTCCATGTTCTCTTCAGGAAAAATCAACTCATTTCGATCATTATACATCTGAGGAAATTGTGTCTTGATGACATTCCCTAGGGCGTCATAAGTGTACAAAGTTTCTTGACCATAGATGTCAACGGTAGCAATTCTTTGGCTTAAAAGGTTATACCGATGACTTGTGATTAGATGAGTGCCATCCTCCCAAATTTCTTCTTCTTTGATAAGGCGATTGGAATAGTCGAAAAGGAAATTTTTCTGAAGATTTAACGCGGTGTTTTGTTCAGAAATCTTATTTCCATTGTCATCGTATGTGTATAGATTGACTTCTCCTAGGGCATTAACTTCCTTCGTTACATTTCCAAGCCTGTCATACTCCCAAAAAAGCGTATAAGCCAAGACATTGTCGCTTCCAGATACCTCTTGTTGTAATATTTTCCCTTGCGGTGAATGGAAATTGACGAGTTTTTTAAGTAAAATATTTGACTTTGATTTTATGTCGTAATAGTACTCTTTAATAACCTGGGGAAGGCCTATTGGGAATTCGGAGCGTGGAATTGTTATTTTTAGATGCCTTTCAGATACTCCAGCGAGATCTTCCTTGTCCAGCGCAATTCCATCGTCCATCATTTCTTTAATGACAACTCCATTGTCGTCATATTCAAAAAATTCCCTTTTTAATATTAAATTGTCACATTGAGTAAAACGCTTTTCAAGCAAGCTGGTCCCAGGATAGTAAGTAGAGTAGATTTGCTTGCGGCCATCATCCTCTTGCAAAGGTAAATTCCATCCATCTTTGCTAGAAAGATTCATTTTATAAAAGCATTCACAACCATTTTTTTTAGGTTTATTAGTCTTAGGATCTAATGAAACGGAAATTGTATTATTGCCTGTAAGATTGCCCCAAAGTGAATCCTGAGTCACATTTCCAAACCTATCATATTTTAGGTTCCGACAAAAAATGATTCCAGAACTATCCTTAAATACTCGGGTCATCAAATTACCTGCTTGACCACTGTCCGTAGCACCCCAAAAGAATTTTTCTACTGAATGGAGTTTGCTTTGGGTATAATGCAAAATGGAGTCGAGTTTTCCTCCAGACGATGAGTGCTCATACTCCGTTAAATTTCCTGCGGCATCTTTTACAAATGTGACTCCCTTGGTATCAGTGGAAAAGTAGCTAAAGGTATGAGTTACAATTGGAGTTTTGTCTGTTCCTACAGGTGATTTTAAATGATGTACTTTTCCCTTTTGTTTGAAGGTGTTATCCGTATAGTAGTCTATTTCAAGAAAACGTCCCTCGGGCAATCGTTTTTTCGTCAATCGGCCCTTAATGTCATATTTATAACTTGTATGTACGGCATTAGAGGGTGTTGAGAAGTGAATTTTTCTGAATAGATCATCTGTACGGTACTTGGCATAACCAGCTTCTGACTCCCAGAATACGTCCCTATGATAGAATGTGCCTTGATGAGCTAATGTTAACTTATAATCTATTGATCCAATAGGTTTATCAAATTTGTTCAAGGCTTGTAATTTGACAAAATTATTATTGCGTTTATCATAGAAATAATTGACTTGGTTGCCATTCGGAAATTTTTCCAGCTTTAGTTGAAATTCACCGCAACGGGAATTATGACGATGAGTTCTTCCCAGGCGATTAATGTGTGTAAAAAATCTATCAGTGTGAGAGCCAAAGCGAAGAAGGTATTTTTTTTCATTATTATCGTTTATAAGGACAAGTTTAGAATTTTTCCAGTTTGTCTGACCGGAAATTTCTCCGGCTCCGCAATTTGTCATCCCTTTATCAAAGAGGCTAGAAGGTAAATAGAAGAAAATGAAATGAGAATCTTCACTAGATCTGTATGACATTCCTGAACCACTATCATCCCGATAACCAACATCAATGTGGTGTTTACCTCCAGATGGCGCAACATGCAAAGTTGGTCTATGTTGAAAATGCCATTTTCTTTCAGAGCTACAGTAAATACGATGTACTTTTAAAGGGTGAGGTCCAGGGACTATTAAATCAATTTGAGAATCAATAAATGCCCCTGTGGTTGCGCTTACACAGTTTGAAACTATAGAGCAAGGACCTCCTTCAAGTGTCTTTAGGGCTGTGTTATTTTCGCTTGGCTCTTTTAGGGCATAATCAAAACTATCATCTTCATTTTCAAAATCTAGATCAGATTGTTCAAGTGGGGTTTCTGAATCATCTTCAAAATAATCATCTTCAAAGTCAGCAGGGTCATATTTTACAAATTGACAACCTTCTGGAAGGTCGAAGTCATCCCAATTCATTCCTGAATCAAATCCTTCGTCTTCTTCCTCTGAGCACTCGAGGACATATTTCGCTGAAAGTGGATAATGCCCTAGTGATAAACTTAGGATTATGAATAGACAAAATATTTTTCTAGATAGAATGTTCAAATGTTCCTGCCGATTTGGAATTTGTGTTAAAAATTAAAGTAAGGCATATATGTCAGTTTAGATTTTCGAGTCCACAATAATATTGAGGTAAGCATCAGAGTTGATGTTTTAAAATAATTGTTAGATTAAAAGTGGCTATTGCGATTCCTTTTCGCTTTGAAAAGTTTGGTTGTAATCGATAAAGAGCATATGTAAGTCCCTGCTGCATATGCAGCGGTGGACTTAACGGCAAACGAGAATAAAGTCTTAAAAATTTATTTTTGAAATCGTCATTTCTTAATTTTCGAATCAAAAGTAAAAAACATAATAAATTCTATAAATAAAATTTTCGCCATAATTAATAGGGGCGATAAAAAAGCATTCTGTAATTTAGTGCAGCCAAAGCTTTTTTTTGTTTCAATTTTTCGTATGAATGATTATTATATCCATTTATAACATATTGTGCGTGGTTTGACCTAGCCCCAAGGCGGAGTTAGCTATGGACACTTTAAATTCGGCATCCGAGTGCCGATTTACGTTTAAGTTTTTAAGGATATCCCATGTTTGCAGAAATCAAAAAAGAAAGTTTCGATGAAAGAGAAGTGCGCATCCTAAAACTCTGGGAAGAGAAAAAAAC
>JACCVN010000459.1 GCA_013698165.1 Parachlamydiaceae bacterium
GATGGTTGTTTTAAAGCATTGGATGACTTTAGTCAACTTTTGGAAAGGGTTCCAAATCATGTTAAAGGATTATATGGAGCGAGTTGTTGCCTAGACGCATTAAAAAGAAAAGAGGAGGCTAAGGCTATGCTCATAAAAGCTTTAGAATTTGAACCGGATTTTGAAGGAGCTAGAAGCCTTTTGGATCGTTTAAATGGATAGATCTTAGTAAAAAAGAGGCTATGAAGTAATTGCAAAGTCTTTCGAGCCACTCGGCCGGCGGCATGTAGGCTGCTGCGTCTCGCGGCAGGAGCCAGCAAAGCGTACATGCTTTTTTTGGCTTTTGCTGCAAGACGCATCAGCCTACATGCCGCCGTCTTTCAAATATCGATTGTGCATAAAGATAATGGAACAGTGGAGGATTCCTTTGACTGAAAGAAAGAGACTTCGCCGGCGCTAATATCATACATCGATCCTACGATCGCAATTTTGCCCTCTTTTACAAGGCTGTCTAACATTTGACTACGTTCTCTGATCAATTTTATGGTCCTTAAAACATTGCGATATCCCACTTCATTAGCATAAATCTCCATTTGTGAGGATTTTGAAGAAACAAAATTCTTACAAATGTTCTTATTCACAGAATGTTTGATCTCATTGATCAGTGAGTCCAAGTTCGTGCAGCCCGTAGCTTCGCTGGCAGATTTTTCACTGCACACAAGATCAACTGCTGCCCGAATTGCTCCACACGATGTATGGCCCATCACCATAATCAATTTTGCTCCTGCAACAGCACAACTATATTCCATACTGCCGATAACTTTTCGTGAAATTACATTGCCTGCAATTCTGACACTGAATACATCTCCTAGCCCGAGGTCGAAGATAATTTCAGCTGGCGTACGGGAATCTATACAACTCAAGATGACTGCCATAGGAAATTGCCCTGTCGAAGTTGCATTTAGCAGTCGGCTCAAGTCCCTGGCAAGGGGAGTGCCGTTTCTAAAACGTTCATTTCCTTCTAAGAAAATATCTAATACCCTTTGTGGAGTCAGTGCGTTCTGCATTTCTCTATTGCTGAAATCAACGTATTGGATTTGATCTTCCAGACGTGGATATTTATTCCTGAACCCCTTCAAGCTGACTCCGACTCCATGGGCAGGGGCTATAGTGTTTTGAAAATCAACAATAAGGTCTAGAATATCCGGGTCGATGTAATCAGTTGTGCCGGCATCGAGCAATACGTGTCCTCCTGTAGGTATACTGCGAAGAGTACTCTCAAGTGCAGCCCTGTAGAAGAAACCGACCTGATTAGGCAATTCAATATGTAATACTTGATCCCCGGTAGCATGCTTTTCCATGATTTTTTTTATTGGACTGCGCACGTTGCTATGCAAAATAAATCCTAATGAAACGCAAAGGCCAATGATAATTCCAATTAATAGGTCTGTAAATACAATTGCAATGATAGTGGAGATAAACGGTAGAAACTGATTTTTACCTTCTTGCCACATTTGAACCATTAGTTTTGCGCTTACAAGCTTCCATCCGGTGACAAGTAGAATTGCCGCTAATGCAGCAAAGGGAATTTTGTTAAGCCATGTTGGAATCAATAGCACACATCCGAGCATAAGGATTCCATGCCAAATTGTACTTACTTTCGTTTTTACGCCTGCGTTGATGTTGACTGAGCTACGCACAATAACACTAGTGAGGGGAATTCCACCAATCATCCCTACGATCACATTGCCTACGCCTTGTGCAAAAAGTTCACGGTTGGGAGGACTCATGCGTTGTATCGGGTCCAATTTGTCTACAGCTTCAATATTTAAAAGAGATTCTAGCGAAGCGACTAATCCTATGGTTAATGCAGCTGTATATACATCAACATCCTTTAAGGTGCTGAAGTTTGGAAATTTTAAAAAGCTAAAGAACTCTAGGGTAGTTTCTGCAATAGGAATTTGTACAAGGTGGCCAGGTTCAAAAGACCAGGGGCCGCCAATTCCTTGAAGCATATAACTGATCAGGACTCCAATGATAACCACGATTAAAGGGGAAGGGAGATGCAACTTTTTCAAATAGGTAAACTTATCCCACCAGACCAGTATAGAAATCGAAACCACGCTAATTAATAATGCTCCGGGGTGAATATCTAAAAATGCATCGAATATTTCTGTAATAGTGTTTTTATTGTCAGGCTGAAAGAATGATTTATCCCCAATCGGGTCCAGGTCATGGCCAAGAATATGTGGAATTTGCTTTAGGATTAAAATAATTCCAATGGCTGCTAAAAGCCCTTTAATCACACTCGATGGGAAAAAGACTGCAATATAACCCATGCGTGCAATGCTCATAATGATTTGCACGAACCCTGCCAATACGACAGCCATTAAAAAGGCCTCAAAAGATCCTAAGACACTTATTTGTGCAGCGACTACAGCGGTTAGGCCAGCGGCCGGACCACTCACACTGGTATGGGAGCCACTAATTAATCCGACGACAATCCCGCCAACAATACCGGAAAGAATCCCCGAAAATAGAGGGGCATTAGATGCAAGGGCGATCCCCACGCTTAATGGCAGCGCGACCAAAAATACAACTAGACCCGCAGATAGATCTTCGGTGAGAGTTAAGAATGAGTACCTTTGGCCGTTAGTATAGCGAGTTCTTGTCATGTTTTCCTATTTGGAAAAAAGCTGTTTTTAGTTATCAAACTCTTTAGCCCTTTTTAAGGATTAAGGCTTTATAAGCATGCTATAATTAGATTCCATTTTTGAATCTTGAAAGTCCATTTGCAAATACATTTTTTAAATTTGGTCTTTGAAACTCACTCTATTTTAAGGCGGCAAGTTCTTTTTCAGATGTATAGGCTCTCTCTTTTTGCGAAGTCGTATATTTAAGACTTCAACAATCAACGCATAGGCCATTGAAAAGTAGATATACCCTTTTGGAATATGTGTATCAAAGCCTTCAGCTAATAGCGCTACTCCGATAAGGACTAAAAAGCTGAGTGCTAATATTTTGATTGTGGGATGTCTGTCAACAAATTCTGCAATGGAATGTGAAGCGATGATCATAATGATTGTGGATACGATAATTGCAGCAACCATAATAGGGATTTCATTGACCATTCCGACAGCGGTGATCACAGAATCAAGGGAAAACACAATGTCTAGTAGGAGGATTTGAATGATAATAAATGTAAAACTCGATGTTTTTTTCTTGACCTCTTCCTCGTCGGATGATTCAAGCTTTTGATGTATTTCATGTGTACTTTTAGCAATTAAAAACAATCCACCTAAAATGAGAATGATATCTTTTCCGGAGATCTCTTGTGAAAAAACGGTAAAAAGAGGTTCTATAAGGCCCATCATCCAAGAAAGGGAAAGCAGTAAGAGAAGGCGAGTGATGATAGCTAGTGAAAGGCCTACTGTGCGTGCTCTTCTACGCTGTCTTGCCGGCAACCTATCAGAAATGATAGAGATGAATATGATGTTATCGATCCCAAGGACTAGTTCAAGAGCAAATAATGTTAAAAAGGGAATTATGGAGTGTATACTAAATATTGCTTCCATTCACTTCCTCATTAAAATGCCATGTACTTATCTACTAATACAATTAATAAAAATATAATTCAAAGCAATTTTGCAGCAACGAAACTACTACAGAGAGGGGCTCAGTGTACTAGTATATGATCGCAATAATTGGCAAACCGGATTTGGACATAATTGCTAAGTGGTAAATGAATTTCGGATCGATCTCTGCATATAATGCCCTTAGCTTAATCTGAGAATTTGGGCAACGCGAAAGCTCTCGCGGTTGAGCTAGTACACTTTCAAGGTAGTATTTTCGACTATTTCTGCGTCAAAGCCCCATGGTTTGCCGATCGTAAAAGAGGCTGTATTGACTAATACAACCCCTTTTATGCTCGACAAACCACGGG
>JACCVN010000494.1 GCA_013698165.1 Parachlamydiaceae bacterium
GCTTCACATCTTGAAATGATTCGAGGGAGCGAGCTTTTAATTTATTGATGAGAGAACGTAAATCCCTTCCGTACGCTTCAATAGTATTGGGGGAGAGTCCTTTTTCCGAAGAGATATAACTGATGAAGTCTTGGAGTCCTTCATTGAGTAGGCAGGGAGCTTTGTCCATCGTGTTTCTCTCAAAATCTTGTTGCGGATGGGCCTGCGGGGTAAATCTTCTGCTGCTAGACGCAGCAGGCTACAGACTTAAAACTTAGCTAGGAGTGAGTTTTAAAGCCAAAGCCTTTTGTAGGGTAGCCAAGTCTACTTCCCGTACATCGACCTTTTTTAATGCTAACAGTTCTTCAGTTTCTGCAATTTCAAAAACTTGATACTTGACGCCTGAGCGGTCGATCTCATTTCTAAAAATCAACGCACGACGACGAGCCAAAAAGAGGGCAAGGAAAAAGATCTCAATGTCGGAAAGTTCAGTTTCAGGCTTAGAAGTCCCCATGGAAGACCTGAGAAGGCTAAGTGCCATTTCCTCGCGCTTTAGCGGCATCTCCGGATGTACAATTTTTTTGGGAATGGTAGATTTCCAATATGAACCGGTAAGGGCCTTTGAGGCTTCCAGAGAATCTTTTTGCCAGCAAGGCAAACAAAAATCCCTGCGGGCCAAAGTTTCTGTTTTGGAAGGCGTTAACTCATCAGAGAACAGTAATGAATAATAATCATTACCACGCGCAAAGCGCTCCTGGCATTGCTGACAGGTATCACTTCGGCGTGGAAGTTGTATAAGGGAGGCTTTTAAATTCATCGATCCAGTTATAGTTCGTCAAGAATGTTCAAATAAGCATCACCAAGTGGATATGGAGTACCGACTTTCCCGGTAGTTTTAGAGGCGAAGCGCTGTATAATTTTCGTAGCCAGAACCTTGCCAAGCTGCACACCTTCTTGGTCAAAAGAATTAATATGCCAGATGAAACCTTGAAAAGCAACTTTATGCTCATAATAGGCTAAAAGAGCTCCTAGCGAAAAAGCTGTCAACTGTTTGCCAAGTAATATGAGATTTGGTCGATTTCCTTGAAAATCCTTATTAGGATTTTCACTTTTTTGCCCCATGGCAAGAGCTATTGACTGCGCAAAAAGGTTTGACAGCAATTTTTCTTGGGAGGATGTGTTATCAATAGACTTATCATTGTTGCGTTGGGGGAGTTTATAGGAGATCATCTCCAAAGGACAGATATTTGTGCCTTGATGCAGCAGTTGATAAAATGAATGTTGAGCGTTGGTGCCCGGCTCTCCAAAGATAAATGGACCTGTTTCGAAATCAATAAAATGGCCCTGCTTGTCAATATGCTTGCCATTGGATTCCATATCCAGCTGCTGAATATGAGACGGAAAGCGACCCAAGGCATGTGCATATGGGATAATCGCAACTAGTGGATAATGAAGAAAATTGCGATTCCAAATGCCAATAAGAGCGCCAACCAAAGGCAAATTTTTGTTGATGTCGCGGTTTAATGCGACTTTGTCCATCGAATTTGCACCTTTAAGTAATTCCATAAAGACATCAAAACCATAGGCAAAGGCAAGTAATACGCCACCCACCATGGATGTTGTTGAATAGCGCCCCCCAACCCAGTCCCACAGATTGAAGACTTCAAGATACTTCTTTTTGTCATCCAACGGACTGCCTTTTGCGGTCACTGTGATCAGATGCTCCTGAGGCTTTAGCCCTATTTTTTTGAAGTGTTCTGTAAGAAGCTCTTCATTGATAAGAGTCTCTAGAGTTGTACCAGTTTTAGAGATAATCAGTCCCAAACTCTTTTTGAGATCAACTTTAGTAAGAACATCGTTTAATGCGTCCGGGTCAATATTACCGACAAAATACACTTTTCTGCCCTTTTTAATGTAGGGGAGTAACGCTTCATAATGCGCTTTTGGACCTAATTCAGAGCCGCCAATTCCAATAACTATCAGATCGGTAAGATCTCTTTTATCTAACACATCCATGAATGCTTTTAGCTTGTCTAACTCAACTTTCGCGGTGTCAGCAGCTTCTTTAGCAGCTTTTGAAGTATTAGGCTTCTCGAACTGGTCTCGCAGAGCTGTATGCAAAGCCGGACGATTTTCAGAAGCAAAACCTTCAATAAAATTAACGATTTCTCCATTTTGCATTGCTTCCATCTGATCGATAGCGTGGGCCTCTTCAGCAAGCTCTTTCAATGCGAGCAATGTATTTTCATCGATTCGTTCAGTCCCATAGAGCAGTTTATAGCCGCATGCATCAGCGGAAAATTTTTTTAGTCTTTCAGGTGTAAGATTACCTTCTTTAGTCAAGTCAAGGGGATGTTTAGCTAGCGTATTAAGCTTTTCAAAAGCTTTCAATTTTGAAAAGGACTTAGTCGCCGATTTTGGACGTTCCGTAATTGTCATGGGAAATCTCCGGTGTTTGGAGGCTATTTGTTGTTATATACTGCCAAATTCTCAGACCCAGCTATGTCGAGTATCTTTGCGGAATACAGAAATAACGAAAAAATGGTTGGAGTGTAAATTATCCCGCTTTATTTATTTTGTATAATCAATTGGCTTGTTATATTTCATCTGTTTTTTTGAAGAATAAGAGGAATGGTAGGGACGAACGACTACGGGGAAGGTAGCCTGCTGCGAGACGCTGCAGGCTATTTAAGCCTATTTTTTAGAAAAGTGATTCAGCCCTTGATGTGTTACCCCTTCAAAACCATTTGCAAGATCTAATAAATTTTGAATAGGTGTATTAATAACGGCTACTTTTATAGGCATCTTTAGCTCGGTACAAGCAGCCCAACGATGATGACCATCTAAAACGTGCGCATCGCTAGAAACAATAATTTCCACTGAACATGGGTTGAACTGACCCGCTTTTGCTGCTGTAACCATGCCCATTACCTTTTCCTGATTGAGTTCATTTTGAGTAGACATTAACTCTTGAGCAGGAAGTTGAATATGACTCACTTTGAGGCCATTTTCTTCCATAGA
>JACCVN010000617.1 GCA_013698165.1 Parachlamydiaceae bacterium
GGGTGACCCTGCTAATGTGATTGCTGGCCCAGAAAAGGCTAAAAAAGAATTGCGATGGGAGCCTAAATATTCTCTGGAAATGATGATAAAAGATGGTTGGAATGCTTTGCATTAAATATAACAAAAAAAATTTTTCTGTTAATCAATGGGTCCTGTGGATTGCTTTTTATTTAGCTTTTATGGCAAACGCTGTTTATGCAAATCGACCCTTAGAAAATGCGGACAGGAAATATAAGTTATCGGTTTGTGCCGTATTCCAAAATGAAAGTTTTTTTCTGCATGAGTGGATAGAATTTCACAAGTTGATGGGTGTAAAGCATTTTTATTTATATAACAACCTAAGCACAGATAACTACATGGAGATTCTAGAGCCATATATTGACTCCAAGGAAGTTACTCTAGTCGAATGGCCTATTGAAACTCATAACCAAAAGGAATACATCCAACTGCTGCAACTTCCAGTATATAATCACGCTTTAGAAATCGCGAAA
Organism: Parachlamydiaceae bacterium; assembly: GCA_013698165.1. Lineage (GTDB taxonomy): Bacteria > Chlamydiota > Chlamydiia > Chlamydiales > Parachlamydiaceae > JACCVN01. The sequence continues at coordinate 492 of JACCVN010000617.1, forward strand.
CACGAAGCAGAATGGATAGCATTCATTGATTTAGATGAATTTCTCTTTCCTATGCAGCATTTGAACTTAATTGATTTGTTGAAAGACTACAAAAGCTATGCAGGATTAGCAGTTAATTGGCAACTTTATGGAACATCATGGTGGGAAAGGCTCCCGGATGATGGACTTATTACCGAACATTTGATCTTAAAAGCCCCTACATTTCATGCTTCTAATCAGCTGATTAAAATGCTTGTGCAACCATCCTATGTGAAAACAATTGAAAATCCCCATTATTTCAATTTTTATACTGGGTATTATTCTGTAGACAGTGCAGGTAGAATCCTGCCATATGATGTCGAAGGTCAACCTGTGAATGTCGATATTGTTAGAATTAACCATTACTGGTGTGGCACGCTTGAATGGTTAATGACGGAAAAAATCCCTCGTAGGAAGAAATGGGGGTTTAATATTCCTGAAGATCTTATAATTTCAATCCTTAATACTTACAATCAAGTTCATGATGATTCGATCTACAGATTTATTCCTAAATTAAGAGAAGCTATGAACAAACCAAATAAGAAAGCTACTCATCCACGACTTTTATAAAGTCTTCATTGATAGACTCGCTTTTAGATTTTCACAATAGAATTGGGGCGCGTTTTAATTTTGATCTGTTCTTGGTCAAGGAAATGATACCCCAGAATTTTTGCAAGATTATCAGAATGGAATAGATGAATCGTTAGACTGGTTGATGGTGGCGTCACAGGAAGAGTCTCCATGCTTGAGCGGCCCAACCCAATTCTTTAGAAGAACCCAAATAAATGGAAATTCACTAAAAATAACATTGGGAATAGGCCAATGTAACTACTTGAATTTTTTCCTTCTTTTTCTACAATTTTGATGAATTCTAGCATTGTTTGGATGCAGTTAAGGAAGGTGTGCTTTTTTTTGCCACTCTCCAACAATGGCTGGAGCCATATAAGCACTGCTAATGAGTCCAAGATGTTCTTGATGGCAGCCTTCGGCCATCACTGAACTTGGGTTATCGTCTTTTTTCATTTTTGAACATGCGGATAATTTTCAGGTTGCTTATTTTTTCAAAAAAAGGCTATATCTCTGCTGTATGCCATTTTTAAGCTTCAACTTTATGCCTTCCTGTGGCATATGCTTAGAAGTAGTAGATTCTGGTATAAGTATAAGTATATGAGATTGATCATCACCAAAGGCTCGCAACATGAAACGTTTCCTATGTTATATAATTTTCGGCTTATTGGTGAACAGCTCCTCTGTTTATCTTTATGCAAACAATCCTCAACAAGAGGCTCAAGAGATCCTGAGTGGAAAACTTTCATCTGAGAATTTTCGATACATTACCTTTGAAAAAGTCCTAACTTTGATGAAGGAACGCAATGTAAAGACTATTGTTGAAACAGGAACAACCAGGGGGGTATTATTACAGGATATTTTTGCCGGAGATGGTGGAGGAACGATTTTATTTTCCGAATATGCTTTAAGAAATGATGCAAGAGTTTACTCCGTAGATATACTCCAAGAAGCATTCGAAAATGCAGCACACTTTCTCACCCCTTATGAAGGCTTTATATTCACTGTATGCGATGATTCTGTGAATTTTATTAAGAACTTTAATTCAACAATTGACATGCTATATCTAGATAGTTATGATTTCGATATAAATGACCCGTCCCCTTCTCAAGTTCATCATTTAAATGAAATCATAGCAGCATACCCCCTTTTAACATCAAGAAGTATCGTAATGATAGACGATTGTGGGCTACCATGGGGTGGTAAAGGAGCCTTAGCCATACAATATTTACAAGAGCAAGGTTGGAAAACCCTAATTCAAGCGTACCAAGTAATTCTAATTAAGGAATAAAATCATGTTAAAGGTGATTTGGTTTTTAACACTGACTTTTGGTTTTTTGTTGATGCCATTTTATAGTTATTCTATTATTCCTCAGGCGGGGGTTTCCTATCCCTCTTCTGGGAAATTTTCGGTCAGTGGTTTAACCGAGTTAACAACCCAAAAAACAGGGGAAATCGGAGGTTCTTCCGAGGCCAGCGTGACAGAAAAGGTGAAGAGCGCCATACCTCACAAGGTCGTTATTTGTGGGATATGTAGAGATGTGGAAACACCTCTTCTCTCTACTATGAGGATAATTGAAGAAATTGGTAACCTTTTTGAAGACTACAAGGTTGTAGTTTATGAAAATAATTCAAGTGACTGCACGCCACAACTCCTTCAGCATTGGGCTTTGCGAAACCCTCGTGTACTAGCCAGATCTGAGCATATTACCGATCAAATGTATACGAAATTTATTATTAATCATACTTGGGATAATAGTATTTTTCGTGTAGAAAGAATCGCATATGCAAGAAACAAAGTCTTAGACATTGTGATGACAGATGAGTATGAAGAATTTGATTATTTAATTTGGCTCGATATGGATTTTGAAACACCTCCCAGCTACGAAGCAATTATTGAGACGTTTCATTCTAATCTTGAATGGGATGCAGTTTTTGCCTATGGAATTGACCGTGGAGGGAATTATTATGACTGGTACGAATTTAGAGATCAAGTTTACCCAATTGGAGCTGAACTTTTAGGGGACTATTATTGGCACCTCCCTAAATCTTTAATTTTATCTATGAATGATCATTGGCATCCTGTTATTTCAGCATTTGGGGGATTTGGAATTTATAAGAAATCATCTATGATTGGATGTCGATATTCTGCTGTCGTTACTGATGATCTTAGCCAAGTAGCAGGAAAAATTATTGACGAGGGAATTATTTCCTCGCATCCGATTATTTTGGACTATCTAGATAAAATAAAATTATTGCCAATTGTTTCTCTCGGACTTCCTAAATCAGGCATGCCAATTATTGAAGATTATGATGTGGGCATAACTTTGCCTTATAAACGTAATCTTGTTTGGAGAATGAATTCTGGGGTTCAGCACTATCCATCAGCACCTGAACATGTAAACTTGCATGCATCTATGATAATAAAAGGTCATGGAAAATTTTATATAAACCCAAGAATTATTTTTGTATGGGGAGGATAACCTCCTAACGACACCTGTTAAGTCAGCCCCCTTTCAGATCAGGGATTTTTAATTAAAAAGATTTGATAAAAAATTTACTGACAATTTCAGTTAGATATTCTTCGTCCCAGGCTGCGTTTCTTACGCCTCATGAGAATTTTCCAGAACCTAATACATTTAACGCAAGTCTTCTGAATATCGCTAGGTTTTCGGCCTCATGGCCAGTATTTAACACTGGTCCTCTTCGAAATTGATGTCTAATTGACGGTGTAAAGTTCACAAACATACTGCTACGCTTGCTGTTTTTAACCAACCCTGACCGAAAAGTGTATCCTAAAAAGTCGAATTTGATCTCCTTATGTCTTTTTTGAGCTAGATATGAGGGCCGTGGCGGATTGTGAATAATCTTCATTGGGTTGCAGACGTAGTATTTCGAGAGGATGACGCGACCAATATAATAGGTCACTCAGCAGAGAATTTGACTTGAGTTAGAAGAATTGTGATGAACATGATCAACTTATTTGCCCCCTCTATTGACATAGCTGCTACTCGGCGATTTGCAACACATGAATCTGATTATTTGAAAAGAATGGTTATTAAAAGTTTTACTAAAACTGTCAAATCTTTTTAGCAGGAACGCCTTGGTGTTAGATAGCCATAAGTAAATAATGAGCGTCAATAATTTTTCATAATACAGCCTTTATACCGGAATCTAATTGCTTTTTAACATTTCGGCTGTGCGAAAGCTCCGCGGTTGAACGGTCGAAAGTG
>JACCVN010000569.1 GCA_013698165.1 Parachlamydiaceae bacterium
TCTTCAACGAGAACTTGATCAATTGCAAAAACGTGGTTATTGCTATGGTGCCGGGGTCAACCTACTGACTCTCGAGCTGCAAAATCAAACCGGCTCTTATTCCTACTCAGCGCTCTTAAACGATATCTCCAAGAGCCAAAATCGCACCATCTTCTACGAGGAAGTTGAATTGCTCAGAGCCAAAATTGAAGAGGCTCTTTTTCTAAATCAAAATCAAGAACCAACCTTAAAAATACTAAGGAAGCAACTAAAGCAGCAAAAAAAATTACTCCCCCCATTCAAAACAATAGGAGAAGCCGAGAAAGGAGATTATCTAAACTTTGAGGAAATAAGCAAAGAGATCCAATCGAAATCTACTCAGGAGGCATTCATCATTCACGGGGAGTCAGAGAAACGTGCCCATGCTATAGGAATTGTTCAAAATTCCCGCACAGGACGTTTCTATTTCTTCGACTGGACAGGCATTCCGCTGTGTGGTGCGCGGATGTATGCGTTCAATTCTGCATCAGAGCTTCAACAAGCCCTCGCTAGCTACTTGACATCGCATTATAGCGACCTAACAGATTCAACATCTAAGTGGCGTTTACAGCAAATTAATTTAAATCAGGCTTTCCAATCTTGACGTTAACGGATGAAAACTTGGTCCGGCTTAAAGAAGAACTGGATTTCTGTCTTCGCTGCTTCTTTTGAATCAGAACCATGTACTGCATTCTCACCCATAGATTTAGCGAAATTTGAGCGAATGGTTCCCTTTTCAGCTTTCATTGGGTCGGTCGCGCCCATAATTTCACGATTTTTTGCGATTGCATTTTCACCATCCAAAACCAAGATAACAACCGGGCCCGAGATCATAAAATCGACTAAGCCTTTATAAAACGGACGATCGCGATGGACAGCATAAAAATCTTCAGCTTGCTGTTTTGTCAGCTGTTTCATTGATAGTGCATCTATGCGCAAACCATTTTTCTCAAATAAAGCAATGATTTCACCAATATGATTGCCGGCAACTGCATCAGGTTTAATGATGGATAGAGTTTGTTCACGTGTAGTTGAAGTGGAATCAACCGCGTGCACAGCTCCTATAGAAGCAATAATAATCAATAATAGTAAACTTATTGAACGCAACATATGAATTCCCCTCAAATTTTAAGGAAGTTTTTAAAAAGCAAAAGACCTTGTTCAGTAAGCACTGACTCCGGGTGAAATTGGACACTTTCAAGTTCATGTTCACAATGACGCAGGCCCATTATTTCACCATCTTCAGATCGTGCAGAAACATGCAAGCACTTGGGCAAACTTGAAGGCTCAACAACTAAGGAATGATAGCGAGTGGCAGTGAATCCTGCTCCCAGACCACGAAAAATTCCTTTCCCATCATGTTCTATGTTGCTAGTTTTTCCATGCATTGGTCTTCTGGCTCTGACCACATCGCCGCCATAAACTTCGGCGATGCATTGATGGCCGAGACAAACTCCCAGGAGAGGGATTTTTCCTTGAGCAGCTTTTATTAGTTCATTGGAAATTCCAGCCTGTGAAGGAGCTCCAGGGCCAGGCCCGATTACAATCCAATCGGGCCTGAGGCTCAAACACTCTTTCACAGATACTCGGTCACTTTGCAGAACTGTCACTGGGACCTTCAAGATCTGAAAAGCTTGCGCTAAATTATACGTAAATGAATCAACATTATCTAATAATAATAGCAAAAGAATCCCTACTTTGCGCGTGCGCAGATTTCTTCAGGTTTAAAGAAAAATGAAATTTCTGTATGAGCATTCTCAACGCTATCAGAACCATGCACTGCATTAGCGTCGATGCTTTTTGCAAAATCTTTGCGAATAGTATGTGCTTCAGCTTTTTGTGGGTCTGTGGCTCCCATAATATCACGATTTTTAATCACAGCACTTTTGCCTTCCAAAACAGTGACTAATACAGGACCGGTAATCATAAAGGAAACAAGATCATTGTAAAATGGACGTTCCTTGTGTACAGCATAAAAAGCTTCAGCTTGCTGTTTTGAAAGGTGCATCATTTTTGCTGCAACAATTTTTAAACCCTGTTTTTCGAAGCGGGCAAGAATTTCACCAATATGGTTGTTGCCAACTGCATCAGGTTTAATTATGGAAAGGGTGCGTTCATTGGTCATAGTAATATCCTTTAAATGTTTCAAAATTGTAACTCGTTCTGCATGAAAGTATAACCGAAATCGACAAATTTTCCCAAGCTTTCGTATCTTAGTTTTTCGACACACCACGGGAGCTTTCACGCTAGAAATAATCGAAAATTCTATCTTTAACAATGTACTAGGTGTTTTTAGTCAAAAAGACATAGGATAAATATAGACAAATCCGCAAAAAAATGAAATTATTAGGGAGTACGATATTTTTCTAGTCAATCGTTGACCCTATACCATAGAATCATTATATCTTTAATCTCTTATAATCTCTTAAGACCCCCTATTAGGTAAAACATGAAAATTGCTTTGATTGGATATGGTAAAATGGGCCAAATGGTCGATAAGGCAGCCCAACGCCGCGGCCATCAAATTATTGCTCGAATTAATTCATCCCAGTGGGAGGCTTCAGCCCTTAAAGATGCTGATCTATGCATTGAATTCACCTCACCAGAAAGCGCTATTGGAAACATCAAACGGGTCGTTGAGCTGGGAATTCCGATTGTCATCGGCACTACGGGCTGGTACGATAATATTGACGAGGTGAAATCACTCATTGATAGGCATCACAGTGCTGCTGTATATACCCCGAATTTTTCTGTGGGCATACAGATATGGCTGCAGATATTGTCAAACGCCTCGAAAATAATCAATTCCTTCGACAGTTATGAAGCTGCCGGTTTTGAGCATCATCATTCTCAAAAACTCGATAGCCCTTCCGGAACAGCTCTTGAGATGGCCAAACTTGTCGAAAAAGAAATCGACCGACTTCAGCAACTACCGATCTCTAGCCTTCGCTGTGGGTCTATCCCCGGCACGCATTCGCTTTTATTTGATTCCAACTGTGACCAGATTGCCATTACGCATACTGCGAGAAATAGAGAAGGCTTTGCCGCCGGATCGATCACAGCCGCCGAATGGTTGATAGGTAAAAGAGGACTATTTTCATTTACAGACTGCATAAAAGAAATGATCAAGGAAGGTTCATGAAAGGTACAATCACAGCGCTAGTGACCCCCTTTATCAATAATAAGTTTGATGAACAAGGCTTTAGAAACAACATTAGATCCCAAATTGCTGCTGGCATTGACGGCATTGTTCCTCTGGGTAGCACGGGAGAATCATCCACACTGTCAACAGATGAACAAGGACGCATCATAGAAGTTGCAGTTGAAGAAGCTAAAGGCAAAATTCAGGTTTGGATCGGTACAGGATCTTATTGCACTCGCCAGACGATAGAAAAAACCAAGCGGGCACAAGATCTTGGAGCAGATGCAGCCATGATTGTCACTCCTTATTACAATCGTCCCACTCAAGAGGGGATTTTCCGACATTTTGAAGCGATCGCCACAAATACCGATATCCCGATCATTGTTTATAATATTCCAGGCAGATGCAGTACAAACATTGAAACATCGACAATGATGCGCATCGCCGCTCTACCCAATATAGTTGGGCTTAAGGAGGCTTCTGGAAATATGAACCAAGCCGGAGATATCCTACAGGCGCTTGGAGAAAAGTTCCCCGACTTCAAAGTCTACTCAGGAGATGATATTGCCGCTCTACCAATGATCGCGCTTGGAGCTGCAGGAGTCGTTTCTGTGGTGAGCAACCTTATTCCAAAGGACGTTGTGGAACTGGTAGATGCGTCTTTGGAAGGAAATTTTGTACTGGCCCGCAAGCTGCATCGCAGGCTCCTATCGCTCTATAAAGTATTGTTTATCGAAACCAATCCTGTACCGATTAAAACCGCGATGCATCTTTGCGGATTAATTCAATCAGGAGAATGCCGTCTCCCTCTTTACAGCATGATACCGGAAAACTTGGATCTCTTGAGCCAGTTGCTCGATGAGATGGAGATAACGGATGCAGCCTGCTGTGAGACGCAACAGACTACAATGTAAACTTCATAATTAAGATAACAATGCAAAGAAATCCCCACTTACAAAAACTTAAAAACCAGTACCTCTTTCCCGAAATCACCTCTCGCAAAAATCTTTTTATTGAGAAAAACCCTGAAGCCTCCTTGATTAGTTTAGGAATTGGCGATACTACAGAACCGATCCCAGAGTATATCACAGAGTCATTATCAAAAAATGCTGCCGCTTTAGGAACAATAGAAGGTTACAGTGGCTATGGTGCGCCTCAAGGCCTTCATTCTCTTAGAGAGAGCATTGCTGCTAAGGTTTATTCTCAAAAAATTCATTTCAACGAAGTTTTCATCTCTGACGGGGCCAAATGTGATCTAGGCAGGCTGCAAATGCTTTTTGGAAATAAAGTTTCCATTGCTGTTCAAGATCCCGCTTATCCCGTTTACATTGATGGAAGCATTATTCAGGGAGTAGAGACCATCATTTTGATGCCCTGCACACCGGAAAACGACTTTTTCCCTAATCTTAAGGAATTGCAGCGCACAGATCTTATCTATTTTTGTTCTCCAAACAATCCCACAGGAGCTACTGCCACAAGACAACAATTGGAACAACTTGTAGCTTTTGCTGTGAAAAACCATTCTATCATTATTTTTGACGCTGCTTATGCCAATTTTATTCAAGATTCATCCCTGCCTAAATCAATCTATGAAATTGAGGGGGCAAAACAAGTTGCCATTGAAATTGGCTCGTTCTCAAAGCTCGCAGGGTTTACAGGGGTACGTCTTGGGTGGACTGTTGTGCCTGACGAGCTCAAATATGATGATGGCAGCTCTGTAAAATCTGACTGGAACCGGCTGATTTCTACAGTCTTCAATGCGGCCTCCAACATCTCGCAACATGGTGGACAAGCTGTCTTAGAACCGAAAGGTTGGGAAGAAGTTCAAAAGCTAACAAAATTCTATATGGAAAATGCCAAAATCCTTAAAAGTACCCTGGAAGAATTGGGATATGCAGTTTTTGGCGGGGTTCACGCTCCCTACATGTGGGTGAGCACTCAAGGACAAAAATCCTGGGATACATTTCATCACTTTTTAGAGCGATATCATCTGATCACAACTCCCGGATCAGGATTTGGCCCTTCAGGAGAAGGATTTATTCGCCTAACAGCTTTTGGCAAACGTGAAGATATTTTAACCGCTGCCGATAGACTCAAAAAGTCCACTTATGATTAATTTGGGCTAATTTTTTTGTCAAAAACCCCACCCTCCCTTTTCAGAGTTATGAGGACTAGCTCGCATACACGAAACTAGGGTGTTGTTTTTGTGCTGTTTTTAGACCAATTCTTCATGTGGTTTTATCATGTACTGCCCTTAGCCCAATCTGAGAAATTTCGGCTGCGCCAAAGCTTTCTGGAGTGAGCTCATTTAAAAGGGCTTGTATTGATAAAAGGGCTTGTATTGAGCTTCACAAGCCGCCCCTTTGGGACTTGCATTCAAATATGCCCTACCCATAGTTTGCCCCTATCGGGACTACACTATGGGCTTTACATAATTAGCCCCATTCGGGGCAATTCGGGGCATTATTCACCACAATTAGCCCATTGGGGCATTATGCACTACAATTAGCCCATTGGGGCAAAATGCATTACAATTAGCCCATTCGGGCAAATCCACATAGTTTTTAAATCCACATGAAGGAATGTGCGAGCGATAGCGAAGACAGCCAAAGCTACGGGTATGCGAAAAAGCCCTCATAAACCTGACAATTAGCTGCTGCTAAATATTTTTTCCGCATAAGCTAAATCGGAAAGGTATTCAATAAAACCGAAAAACCAAATTTTTTACGCTCCCTCCTCTTCATTCGTTCACAGTCTTTGCCGTTTCTTTGCCTAAAACTGTTCGTGGCTCTATCCCGTTATAAACTGGTGGCTAAACTTAATGGCAGTTCAATCCCATTTAGTTCTTTGATATTCCAGCCTACATCTTCTGAATACGTAATGATTAGATAGGCAGCATTTTTGCAATTAATCTCATTAAACGAATTTTCTAAATCTAGAAGTTTGACAATAATGTTCTTTAGGACACCTCCATGAGATACAATAAGTACATTATTTCCAATAAGTTCACTCTTACCAATATCCTGTAAGAACTCGAAAATTCTCTTTTGAATGATTTGATTACTTTCAACCTCAGATTTATCGTCTGGACTTGCAGCACCATATTCGGAAAATAGCCTTCCTTCCCACGATCCAAAGTTGCGTTCTCTTAGGCGGCTATCCTTC
>JACCVN010000596.1 GCA_013698165.1 Parachlamydiaceae bacterium
GTCCAAAACCAAATGTTTGAAATTCCGCGTTGGTATGATAAATCGCCCCATGGATCGGAAGAAATTGCCTCAACATAATTCAGAAGCCCCACTCTTTAACGGATGAAGTATTATGGATGAAGGCTGAAAAATAGTCGTAAAGCTAAATAGTAATCCTTTAATCTCATTTTTCATTCATCCTTCATCATTTGCTTATTCATCCTTGCTTCTTGTAGACTTTGATTAGGTGTTGGTAGACCGTTTCAGGTGGGGACTCTCCATCAATTGTAACCAGGACACCTTTATCAGTATAATGACTTATCAATGGCTTAGTTTGAGCGTTGTAGACGCGCAATCTTTCTTGGACCACAGCTGCAGAGTCGTCTGGGCGTTGGTAAAGCTCTCCTTGGCAACGATCGCATTGTCCCTGGATTTTTGGAGGAGAAAAGTAGATATTAAAGATCTCTGCACAAGATTTACATGTTCGACGACCTTCAATGCGCTTTTCAATTAATGCATCCGAAGCGGAAAGGTTAATTACTATCAGCTTTGCTTTGCCTTCAATTTTGTTGTCCAGTGCTTCCGCTTGAGGAACTGTGCGAGGGGATCCGTCCAGTAAAAACCCATTTGCACAGTCCACCCGTGAAATTCTATCAAATAACATGTCCAGAACAAGCTGGTCTGGAACCAATTTACCCGCGTCCATATAAGTTTTAGCTTGCTTGCCAAGCTCTGTGCCGTTAGCAATATTTTCTCTGAAAAGATCTCCCGTGGAGATATGCGGGATGCCGACTTCTCTCGTAAGTTTCACTGCCTGGGTGCCTTTTCCTGAACCAGGCGGCCCAAGCATGATCACGACAGTTTTTTCAGAGCTGTTTATATTATTTTGGTTTGCAGAAATGGAAGTCATGACAAAAAGTATCCCAATGATAAAAATTTTAATGGAAGTTTGAAAAGCATTACGGGAAAAGTTTAGCAAACTGGAGATTGAAATTTCATTATCAAAATGCATAGTGAGTTAGATTCCTAAGTTTTTTTCTTGATTTTGTTAAAACCATTGAGCGCTGCCACGCGGTAGCCCTCGGCATATGTCGGATAGTTAAAAATCTGGTCGATAAAGTAATTGATCTTTGCGTTAAAGCCCATGGCCACCTGACCGATATGAATCACTTCGGTGGCGCTTCTGCCGATGATGTGAATACCTAAAATCTCCAATGTTTCAGCATGAAACAGCATTTTAAACATCCCTACATTGCTGCCTACAATATGACTTCTGGCGATCTCATAATAATAGGCTCTTCCAACCTCATAATGGTATCCAAGATACTTAAGCTCATCTTCGGTATAACCGCAGCTGGAAATCTCGGGAATGGTATATATGCCAATAGGATAGAAATCTGGAAAATGGTGTGTTTGAGCTCCACATGCATGTCTGGAGGCCAATCGACCCTGTTCCATACTCGTCGATCCTAAGCAGGGACCCCCAATCACATCTCCTGCAGCATAGATATGCGGGACGGCAGTCTGAAATAAAGCGTTGACGGGAATGTAACCTTTTTCATTCAATGTGACCCCTGTATTTTCAATGTGTAGCTGCTTAACATTAGCTGTTCGGCCTAGGGCATATAGTAAAACGTCGGCACTCAGGGTTGTCCCATCTTTGAAAGTAACGTGGGCTTGATTGTTTTCTCTGGTAATCTTTTCTGGTTCCTTATTTCCTAGAAAACGAAGGCCAATATCTGTAAGGGCTGTTTGTAGGTGAATACCAATTTCAGTATCTAACATCGGCAATAGATGCTCTCTCTTATCGATAATTGTCACATCTATCCCTAATGCAGCGAAAAAGCTGCCATATTCCGAGCCAATAATCCCACCTCCTAAGACTAAAATGGATTTGGGAATGGTTTTTAATCCCAGTAAAGTCGTTGAATCGAGGATCACTTCATTGTCAAATGGCACATCGCTAGGATTACGAGGATTAGATCCTGTAGTAATAATGAATTTTTCGGCTTTCACTTGATAAAGTAATTTGTAGTCTTTGTCGACGACAATTAGCATATGAGAATTTTCAAAACGTGCGATTCCATTGAT
>JACCVN010000610.1 GCA_013698165.1 Parachlamydiaceae bacterium
CGCAGCTCGATTTTTTTTGTGGCCATCCCCACATTCCGCTTCAGGCCTACCGGCCTTATTCTGCATGCGGGGCTTCCCACCTTTATCCCTTTCGCGATTTAGCAATGCCGTAAAATGCAGCTCTGCATTCCGGTGAGTGTGATATGTCCAAACTTAAACTCTCGCAATCTACATGAAAAGCTCCACATAGTAAAAATATTTCTTTGTTATGTCATGAAAAAGATGTGGGTACAAGTATGCGTGCAGCGAGTTCGCGAGCGAAACGTGGGGTATAAATTATAAATGGTTTTATAGCTGTGGTAGCAGCGAAAGTGAATGCGTTATCTATTTTCGCGTTGGCTAAGGACTAAAAAAATTAAGTGAAAGGTATGATCGGAATGTGGAACTACGATAACATCCTCATCTTGTAACTAATAATTTGACTATCCAGTCAATAAGTGGCTTAATCTGCAGAAGAGGTAGTCATCATGAAACATAATGATTCTAGCGAAGAGCAAAGCAGACTCAATGCGCATAATAAGAAAGAAGCCAATTGGAAAAAATGGGGGCCTTACTTAAGTGATCGTGCATGGGGAACTGTGCGGGAAGATTACAGCAGAGGAGGTAATCCATGGGATTTTTTTCCACATGATGATGCCCGCAGTAGAGTTTATCGTTGGAATGAGGATGGCCTTGGGGGCATCAGCGATCGTAACCAGTACCTCTGCTTTGCTTTGGCCCTTTGGAATGGTAAAGATCCCATCTTAAAAGAACGATTTTTCGGCCTTGCGGGAAATGAAGGGAATCATGGTGAAGATGTTAAGGAGTATTATTTTTACCTCGACAATACTCCTACCCACAGCTACATGAAGATGCTTTATAAGTATCCTCAGAATGAGTTCCCGTATGACGATCTCGTTGCTGAAAACAAACGGCGAGATTTCCACACTTGTGAATATGAACTGCTTGATACAGGGGTTTTCAATTCAGACGATTATTTTGATGTTTTTATTGAATACGCAAAAGCTGGAGAAGATGACATATTGATCAAAATCTCTGCCGTCAATCGCTCCCAGCATAGTGCCCCCTGTCATATTCTTCCGACCCTATGGTTTCGGAATACATGGAGTTGGGGTTATCCTGAAGGCCCCATGGACGATGTTCCTGAAAAGCCAGTGATGCAAAAAATTGACAATCAGCATGATTTCTCGACAGTTAAAGCCTCCCATCGCGGAACGGGGGACTTTTATCTCTATTTCGATGGCAGCACTGAACTTCTATTTACTGAAAATGAAACTAATACGGAGCGATTATACAATACACCCAATGTCACACCCTTTGTCAAAGATGCTTTTCATCGGTATGTCATCAAAGGGGATTCGAGTGCAGTTAATCCAAAAATGACAGGGACAAAAGCTGCAGGTCACTATGCGAACATAGTTTCTTCTGGTGAGACAATGACGCTTCGCTTGCGCCTTTCACATAAAGAGCTGACCGAGCCATTTTCCGATTTTGAGACGATCTTTGCTGCTAGAATAGCTGAAGCAGATGATTTTTACCAAAATCTTCAGCCGCAAGATCTTGAAAATGATGTCAAATTGATTCAACGACAGGCATTTGCCGGTATGCTCTGGTCAAAGCAACTTTACTATTTTGATATAGAGCACTGGCTTAAAGAAGAGAGGGGAGTAAAAAAATATTCTCGTCCCGTTTATGGTATTCGCAATACCGATTGGGAGCATCTTGTTAATTTTGATATCATTTCAATGCCTGACAAGTGGGAATACCCATGGTATGCAAGTTGGGACTTATCGTTCCATGTGATTCCTTTGGCGGTACTTGACGGGGATTTTGCGAAACGTCAAATTGTACTGATGACTCGAGAGTGGTACATGCATCCTAATGGTCAGCTGCCGGCATATGAATGGGATTTTAGCGATGTGAATCCTCCTGTGCTTGTATGGGCGGTATGGCGAGTATACAAAATCGATGGCGCCGCCACAGGCGTATTTGATACTGAATTCTTAAAAGGGATTTTCCATAAGCTGATGCTCAACTTTACCTGGTGGGTAAACAGAAAAGACCCCGATGGTCATAACGTATTTCAGGGTGGATTTCTAGGATTGGATAATATCAGTCTTTTCGATCGCAGTGCTCCCTTGCCTGATGGTGGACATATTGAACAATCCGATGGTACTGCATGGATGGCATTTTATAGCATAATTATGATGCGGATTGCTTTAGAACTATCAAAGAGCGATCCTATTTATCAAGACACTGCCACCAAATTTTTTGAACATTATTTGCGTATCGCTTATGCCATGGTTGACCTTGGAGATAAAGGCGTTTCCTTGTGGGATGAACAGGATGGCTTTTTCTACGATATTTTGCATCTGCCCGATAAGATCATCCCTCTTAAAGTACGCTCTCTTGTAGGTCTGCTACCTTTATTTGCTGTGGAAACTTTGGAAGATTCCGATATAGAAAACATGGATGTGTTTACCAGAAGAATGAAATGGTTTATTCATAAGAGGACCGACTATAAAGGGCACATGGCATGCATGTTTACTCCTGGGGTTGGAGAGCGTCATCTAATGGCTATACTTAATCGTGAAAAGTTACTGCGTGTCTTAAAGTACATGCTGGATGAAAATGAATTCCTTTCAGAATATGGCATTAGGTCTCTTTCAAAGTATTATAAGGACCATCCTGTCTCAATTAAACTAGGTGGCAACGAATTTTCAATCAGCTATCAACCTGCAGAAGCAGATTCAGGATTGTTTGGAGGAAATTCTAATTGGCGCGGACCTATCTGGCTGCCGATCAATTATTTGATTATTGAGTCATTACAAAAATTTTACCATTACTATGGCGACGAACTAAAGGTTGAGTTTCCAACACATTCTGGGAACTTGATGACATTAGCTGAAGTTGCTTTAGAGTTGTCTAAAAGGTTAATGAAGCTATTTAGCAAGGATGAAAATGATAAGCGCCCGGTTTTTGGCGGAGAAGAAAAATTCCAGAAAGATCCTAATTGGCGTAATATGATCCTGTTTTATGAATATTTTCATGGCGACAAT
>JACCVN010000624.1 GCA_013698165.1 Parachlamydiaceae bacterium
TTTATCAAATATGGTCGAGCTGCTTCTGAAGCAATGTTTGATTTTCCTTGCCAATTCTTTCGGGCTCCAGAATGTCTCGGGATAATTCCTTATCGTATTGAATCCAAGTGTGCAGTGGTCATTGGAGATCCCATATGTCCTCCTGAAGAAATACATAAACTTGCCAAAGCTTTTAACGAATACTGCAACAAGTCAAACCTAAATATTATCTATATCATTGTATCAGAAAAATTTGCCAAATGGGCCATGAGTTCTCATTGCAATATATTGATAGAAATATGCCAAGAAGTCATCTTCGACCCTCAGCAAGACACTCGTCATGTAAGTAAAAGAATTAAGCATAGAGTGGAAAATAGTATTAAATATGGGTTAAAAATACATGAGTATATTCCAAAAGATCAATCCATAGAAAACATCCTCAATCAAATAGGCTCTGAATGGGAGAAAGCCATAAAAGGACCAAATATTTATATCGGCCATCTTAATTTCTTTGAAAGTTATCTAGGCAAACGCTGGTTTTATGTTAAAGACGGTGATGAAATAACTTCCATGGCAATGTTATGTAGGGTTGAATCCTGCGATGGATGGCTCCTTAAGTTTTTAATTACCAAACCGCATGTGTATCACGACACATCTGAATTTTTGTTTATTTCTGTACTAAATATACTTAAAGAAGAAAATTGCAATTTTTTAACTAAGGGAGTGCTGCCTTTAGAACATTTAGGGGAGTTAAGTGGTTTAGGACCAATTTCTAAATTTCTTGCCAAAAAAATCTTTAAATTTGTGTTTACGCATTATAAATTCAAAACACGTAATGAATATTGGTTAAGGCATAATCCCAAATCAGAATCAGCATATCTGCTTTTTAGAAATTCTTATATAGGCCTTAATGAGATAAGAGCCCTTATGAAAGTCATGAGAACTAATCAACACTAAAAAAATGAAAATGAACAATAACTTGGGTACAGTTCCTTTATCAAATAAACAACTTCATTCCCTCATGAGTAGCTGAAAATCCTAACTGCTCATAAAATTTTTTTGCCGCGCTGCGATTTTTATCAGTCATCAGTTGCACTCGATGACAGCCCCGGTCTTTAGCCCTTTCAATAGCCCATTGGAACATTCGAGTTCCATAACCGTGATTCTGATACTCTTTCCGTATTCTCACGCCCTCAAAATGAGCAGCTATGCCGCCTTGAAAAGTTAGGTGCTGAAGATATGTGATCTGCATAACCCCCACAAGCACATGATTAAGTTCTGCAACAATCAGCTCATTGTTTGGATTGGAGCGAATTTTTGCAAAAGCTACATTATAACTTTCAGGAAGTGGATCGGACAATTTTTCGCGTTTCTGTCCCAACTCATCTTCGAAAAGAAGAGCGACAATTTCTTCGACATCTTCTATGTATGCTTCTCGGAAATGCAGTGCAGAGATGCTATTCATTATTATTTTATCAAAAGAATGATCGTCTTTCCATTTTTCCAGCGTTAAGCCATTTAAGACATGATCTTCCCAACGGCCATTGATACTCAAATAATTTTTTGCAAAACCTTCTACAGAAAATCCTAGTCGGGACAGCAGCTTTGCGCTCCTCACATTGACGGGCATATAGTTTGCCATAATGCGATGGACCTCAAGCTCTTCAAACATATATCGTATCCCATTCTCTGCGGCTTCAAACATCAATCCTTTCCCTTCATAGGCATGATCGATATTATATCCTAAATAACAGGCTTGAAATCCTCCACGAAAGATTTGAGTGAAGTTACACATCCCGATGATCATCTCAGGATTTTCTTTAGGTTTTAGAAAAAAACGTACCGATTTTCCTAGCTCACATTCATTCTTCCAACTATCGAGACAGCTTTCATAATCCCCTTTGCTTTCAAGATAGCTTGTGGACTCCCATTTTGCTAAATGCAGTGCATTTCGGCTCTCAAAATCTTTGAAAGCCTGAAGATCTTCCATTTCAGGAGTTTCTAAAATTAAATTTTGCGTTGTTAGACTAATTTTCAAATTGACCTGTCATTGTTGGACTATTGATGTGGTTCAGTGTACAAGATATCCAATAATCTTGTGTTCAAAAAAATCTATTACTTTTAGGGATTATCAATACAATTTTTCTGCATCATTACACTCTACGAAAAAATTTGCATGCTTGTTTTAACCGATCTAAAATGATAGAATTACAGGAAAAAATCACAAAACTATTTTTAAGATATTTCAATGCTTACCAAAACTTTCTCCCATATTGATGGGATCACACCTAGCCTAGAACAACAACTTTGGGAAATTGGTATTCGTCATTGGGATGATTTCCTAAATCGGACAGATCAATTTGCCCATTTGCCCAAAACAAAATTGCAAAGAATCCAAGAGGGTATTTTTGAATCTAAGCAAGCGCTTGAAAAAAATGATTTAAACTACTTTAAAAGCGTGCTAAAACCTAAAGAACATTGGCGTTTATCAAAGATGGGAAAAGTTGCCTACGTTGACATTGAAACAACCGGTTTGTCACGCTGGTCAGACGATCTTACTTTGCTTGGAATCTATGACGGCAGTCTTTCACACATGTACATTAATGGTAAAAACCTTGCAGATGCCCATGCCAAGCTAATGGAGTTCGATATCATTGTGACCTTTAATGGAAAGCAATTTGATATGCCTTTCATAGAACATCATTTTTCTTATCAATATGATTTTGTGCATTTAGATCTACGCTACATGCTTAAAGAACTTGGTTTACAAGGAGGCTTGAAAAATATTGAAAGCCAGTTAGGGATCTGCCGTGATATGGACCTACAAGGGGTCGATGGATTTGAAGCGGTGAGATTATGGCGGCAATATCAGCGCGGCAATCAGGCTGCCCTTCAAAAACTACTGCGCTACAACGAACAAGACATCGTCAACTTAAAGTTCTTGCTTAATTACTACATTGATAAAAAGACGGAATTGCTTTGAGAAGGGAATGACAACTTTAAAAACCATTGTTCTGCCAGAAGAAATCTGGACTGCCCGTGCGAAAATTCACCATGCTTTAGTCGGCCCTATGTGTGATGCTTTTATAAGCCGGCGAGCAATAGGGCTCACTCACCCTGTTCATGATTTCCTATTCACCTATTATAACTGCTCCCCTCAAAAGCTAAAGCAGTGGATCCCCTCTTTAGATGAACGCTTGGAGACCAGCCAAGATATTGCTGAGGAATATCCCTATTTAAGTGGATATTGGTTTTATTCACATGCAAATAGTCTATCTGTCAATAAAGACCGAATCCTAGAAAAAACTCGTCAACAAGCCACCTTTGTAGCGGACCTTTGCAGCAACATATTGCAACGCACACCTAGATATCACTGTTTTGGAATGCATGAGTGGGCGATGGTCTATAAACTTTCACCGGAAGATATTAGGCATAAAGGCCATCGGTTGCGCTTAAAACCAGAGGATTTGG
>JACCVN010000625.1 GCA_013698165.1 Parachlamydiaceae bacterium
CTCATTTCGGAGCTATATGAGGAAACGGGTATTCACAATGAGGCTGTTATTAGTGCCGCACCTTTCGCCCTTGTTCATGATAAGCTTAAGGGGGGATATGATATTTGCATCAAGCTGCAGCTCAAAGGTGAGGCTTTAAGCCAAACATCTTTAAATAGCCGTGAATATGCAAGTCTCATCTGGAAGGACAAAGAAGAGCTGAAAGCGATTGCGAAAAAAAAAACTCCCCAAAATAACTGGGTTCCTTTATCGATCTACCTGATCGACAAATTTCTTTAGGACAAACTACCAAAAGAGGTAGTTTGTCCTAAGGATTGGCTTATCTAGGTTTAACTTGTAACTGGTTGTTTACATTGCTTACGCCTTCAATTGCCTTAACTTGCTCAGTGACTTTTTGAACATCTTCAGGTTTTTCAACTGTACCACTGATGACCACAAGTCCGTTCTGAGTTTTTAGTACAATCGTTTCGCTTCCTTTTGAAAACCAGCCGAGGCTTAGTTTATCTCTGATTCTAGCATTCAATTGTCTATCTTGTGCGTTGGCTGCAGTATCGCGAGCATACTTCCTTTCATAATCCTGCATCTGTGAATCAGAATAGTTATTTGAATTGTTTGCTGAATTTGCCTTTGCCACTTTAATCTCGTTATTGACTTGTCTGACACCTTCAATTTTCTTGACGCTAGAATCAATAGTATCCTTGTTCTCCTGAGTCTCTACATTTCCTCTTAATGTGACGTTGCCATTATTCACATCATAAGAGACATTTTGGTAACCTTTTGATAGCCAGCCACCAGTAAGAATGTCATGAACTTTTTTGCTGATCATTTGATCTGGATTTAAATTTTGATCATCATTTTTTAGCTCAGCTCTTCTTTGTTCATCAGATTTTTGATAATTATTGTTATCATTCATCTGTGAATTGCCATATTGGCGATCATTTTGTTGCTGATAGTTTTGATCATTGCGATATCTCTGTTGCTGCTGTTGAGTATCAGAACGCTGATAATCTTGCTGCTGTTGATTGTCAGAGCGCTGATAACCTTGCTGTTGATTATCAGAGCGTTGATAACCTTGCGGCTGTTGACTTTCAGAGCGTTGATAACCTTGAGGCTGTTGACTTTCAGAGCGCTGATAACCTTGCTGCTGTTGATAGTCAGTGCGTTGATAACCTTGTGGCTGGTAATTTTGATTACCACTTTGCTGATAATAAGGTTGATTTTGGTATTGATTACCACCATAACCATGAGAATCATAATTTTGTTGTGGGTATGCAGCACAATTTCCACCTGGGCAAGAACCTCCATATTGAGAATAGAGGTTTGGAGATAACAATGAGATTGAACCCAATGCAATTAGTGTAAATAAAGTTTTCATTTTTTTTCCTATATAGAGGTTGTTGTGAAAGTCGCTTTGTCCTCATTCCGGTTTAAAGAAGAGGACAAAGCGGATTAATTAGTGCTTGTTTGAGTGCTTAAGATGTTCCTGTTCATCATTATGCACTTTGTTCTCACGGAATTTTTTTTCCCAGTTTGAATATTCCATCTCAGCTTTTTCTTTTGCATAGCCATATTTTTTCTGCATCAGGCCTAAAAGCTGATCTTTTTTTCCATTGATTTGTGTCAGGTCATCATCCGTAAACCTGCCCCAGTTTTCTTTAACTTTGCCTTTTATAATGTTCCAGTCACCTTTTAAAGTATCTTTATCCATAATTTCTCCTAAAAGTAAATGTGTTTATTTGCATTTAAACTTGACTTTCTGTTTTTTGTGGAACCCTCTTGGAGAAGCGCTGCAAAGCCTCCTGGGTCCAAAGATTCTCCTACAAAAATCATCAAGTCGAGGATTATAACCAGATATCGAAATGGTGAGCTGAAAAAGGCAACCAGCCATTCCTTAATCTCTTATTCTGACTTTTGTATATTATTATTTTTAGGTCAACCAAAATCTTTCAGAGAAAAATTTCTGTCGTCATCTTCATTGACCATGAGGGAAAAATTTGTTATTAAGAAGAATTGAATAAAAATCTTAAAGTAGAGAGAGAGCGAAGAATGATCAGGCATATATTTGTTGTAAGTCTTTTTTTATTGCCTTTGACAGCAACCCTTAATGGATTACTACCCCCCTTATATCAAACGGCAGATGAGATTGCTGCCGTTGTAAAAGAGCATGAATTGGGAAATGTCTTGCCGGATGGTGAGCCGATTGTCGGAATTCAAAAAATCGATAAAGGATATCTTGTTATCACTAATAAGCATCAGGTTGAGGCTACAATCGTCTACGAGCCTGCAGCTAGACCTGGACCGGCGCGCTTTAAAGTAAAATTTCAAATTCCTGAAAAAACAAACGGCATGAGGGATAGTGAATAACAACTTTTTTTTTAGTTTTACTTGCCTGTTGGTCTTAATAGCAGGATGTTCTAATATCACAGATCCCGAAAAATTGGAATCTGAAGTGTTTGTGGCTCCTTGGGCTGAAGGAGAATGGGAGATACAGAATGATAAAGGTGAAAAAATTACTATCACAATTTATCCTGATGGGAGTGTTTTAGGAAGTGATAGCTCAATTGGCAGCTGGTTTTTTGTCGAACAATACTTGTACCTCACTTGGATGGACGGGTGGGTAGACATGATTAAAAAGCAAGATAATCACTTTGAAAAATTTGGCTATGAACCTGGTACATCTACTGATTCGAAAGCTACCAACCAATCAGAAGCCATAAAAATTAAAAAAAAGTAAATCTAAGATTGAAATATGATAATTACACTTTGGACCTCTAGTTAAAATTTCTTTTTGGATCTTCGCCCAAACACCTAGAGTTATACAGGAATCTAATTGCTTTTTAACATACGGCTGTGCGGAAAGCCCAGGGGTTGAACAATCGAAGGTGGCCCCATATTATCCTTTGGGGCCGCTTTCGATCGTTCAACCGCAGGAGCTTTCGCACGCTCCAACTGTTAAAAATCAATTAGATCCCGATATAACCTATTAAGCCCCCCACTCCATGACTTGCGATAGTTAACCTTGATCGCTTTGGAGCCGCCCAATGGGGAATTTAATGAAGAGGTTCGGCATAAGTGAGCTTTAAGACTTAAACTATTCTTAAATTCGACATTCGAGCTTTTTTTTATAGAGTTTTATAAGCATTCACTGTATTATAAATGTAGTGCAACTATAATTTAAAACTTCTTCACATTTGCATATATATAAAGTTGTTTTTTTGAATTTAATAATAATAAAATTTGAGGTGTTATGATATTACCAAAAACCTGTGCTAGCTATTTTGAAGGGTTTTCTGAACTAAAAGATTACAGCTATAATGACAGGCTAACTACATTATGTGCTTTAATAAAGATTTTTACTTACTGCACATTTGTCATTCCAGTCAGTGTTTATGCCCTTTCTAAATTGTGCGACCGTTTTGCTTATACCCAAGATCTATCTCCTCAAGCTCAAAGAATTGACCATCAAGCACAAGAATCAACTTTTGGCCAGAGAGAGAATTCTAGTGATTCAAAATTGATCAATTTGCCTTTCCTTAGTTCGGCTTCCATGGCTTCATCCACACGAAATTTTACAAAAGCTAGTCTAAGCGGAATGTCTAGTGTTATTTTGCCTGGTGCTAAAGGGGTTGAACCAAAAACGTTATATAGAAATGGTTCTGGTATTCGTAAGAAATTTATGTTCCAAGTTTATAAAGCAAGTCTTTGGGTTGAAAATCCTTCACACGATCCAAGAACGTTGATTAATTCAGATACTACAAAAAGTATTCGCTTAGAAATGTTAAGAGATGTACCTGGAGATAAGATTTCGGGCGCTATTGCTGAAGGCTTTAATAGTAATTCGGAATCCAAAATGTATGTTTTAAAAGATCGTCTACAAAAATT
>JACCVN010000010.1 GCA_013698165.1 Parachlamydiaceae bacterium
TGCCAATCATCGCTGTAGATATTCCGTCGGGTTTAAATGGAAATACCGGCGAAGTCAACGGCAAAGCTGTTATTGCCACAGAAACAGCTTTCTTAGGATTGCCAAAAATTGGCTTTATGATGCTTTCTGGCTGGGACCATGTCGGCAAATTGCGCTATATCGACTTTGGTCTCCCAAAAAAATATATCAATGAAGCTTTTTCTGATATATCCATGCTAACAACAGACGAACTAAAACCACTGCTACCAAAGCTTAGGCGCAGCCGTCATAAATATGAGGCGGGTTATGTCGTGGGGTTGACAGGCTCCCCGGGCATGTCCGGAGCAGCATTGCTCTCTGCAGATGCAGCAATTCATAGCGGCGCTGGCATTGTGCGCATTTTATTTCCCCAAGGAATGCAAGCTGAATTTGGTGGTAACAATCCTGAAATTTTGAAAATGCCTTATTTAGCATCCGATGTCGAAGGGATTGCAGGCTTAATGAATAGGGGCTCTGCAACCTATATCGGCCCAGGCATAGGGAGAAAGCCTGAAACCTTTCATCTACTTCAACGGCTCCTCCCCTTATTACAAAAGCCCTGCGTGATTGACGCGGATGCATTGTACTGGCTCGCGGAAAGTGATGTGGACCTTCCGGAAAATACGATTTTGACGCCACATCGCGGAGAAATGAACGGGCTTTTAAAAGTTGATAAGGACTTGCCTTTGAATAGGGATTATCTTGACCTTTGTGCTGCTTACGCTATAAGAAAACGTTGCACCCTAGTTCTGAAAGGGGGGCCTACATTTATTATGGATCAAGGGGACTCGATAAAGGTCAATCCACGAGGAGATCCAGGAATGGCAACAGCGGGCAGTGGGGATTTGCTCACTGGTCTGATCGCAGGCTTGCTGGCTCAAGGAATGACTCCTCAAAATGCCGCTGCCATGGGAGTCTATATCCATGGCATTGCCGGCGAATACGCTGCAAGCGAGATGACCTCGTATTGCATGGCTGCGGGCGATATCCTCTACCACTTCCCTGAAGGCTTCTTATTCTACGAACCAACTTAATGCCATGATTACCCAATCAAACGATTAGCAAAATTCGTAATCATATTTGCTGTAAAATCTATTATTGCTTGTGTGTTAGCTGCTATTGCTTGTGTGTTTGCTGCTATTGTTGCAATTGCTTTTAATTCTACTTCCAATATAACCTTTGTTGTCTCTAATAGCCTTTCTTTTGCTACCCCTACTACACTTTCTGCTACACCCAATACTCTTTCTCCTACTGCGAATGCTGCGCTGTTTACCCCTACTCCACTTTCTAAAACTTCCCTTACAGCTCTTGCTACTACTCCTCCTCTTAGTGCTCCCCCTATTACTTCTCCTGCAGCACCTGCGACTGCTATTACTACTACTGAGACTATCGTTACAGTTGTAGCTGCTTTTACTGCTTGTGGTATACTATCTGTTATTCTCGATACAGTGAGCCCAAGTCTTTCTCGCCAAGAAGCTAGAGAACTTGTGTCTAAATTAACATCTTATATAAACAAGATTTAGAAATAGAATGTACTTGTTTTGCACAATCTTTGTGAATTGGGTGTACAAGGTTTGTTCTATTTATTTGATGACGGTTAGCAACATCTTGATGAGCAACCCATGATTTTCCTTCATCCTCTTTTACATTCTCAAGACATACAGGACATGTTTCATCTGAAGACATTTGATTTCTTGGTAAATCATAAAAAGACACTGTTTGTAATAGCATAATATTTTTCCTTAATTTTGTTTTTAGGCTACATTAAGTGTGCGTCAATTTTATGTTTAATGCAATAAAAAAATAAGTAATAAAGTAATAAAATGGTGAAACATTCTTCTTTAAGTTGTGGATGGCAGCCATGTTTGAACTTTTTTTGTTAGGAATGTAAGAAGATAATTTATAAATGTTTTAGGCATCTAAGGTGAAATATTAAAATATTGTGGAACTAAAAAGTCAATTATGTGAAATGAATAACAGTGCTTTTGAATTGTTAAAACTGCCGTAAAAAAACAGACCTATGAAGGCGTATATGCTTTGCAGAATAATCCTTTGTTGGGACAGTGATGTAATGCATTATGCCCA
>JACCVN010000028.1 GCA_013698165.1 Parachlamydiaceae bacterium
GTGCGAGTTGGACAAGATGGAAGTCGGCAGCACAATTACAATTGATACTGACGTCGCCTTTTTGCCGTTTGAGATTTTAACCTCAAAAAAATTTTCAAATAACCCCAATATACCTAAGATTAAAGACCCTTCTGAACCTCAAGATATGTGGGGCTATCGTTTTATTATTGATTACAACGTAAAAACAAACAGTCCTCATGATGTCGGCGCACTTAAGGCGGCTCATCTTAGCAACAAACCTTTTGTTGGAGTAAATTTGAACCCGACAATTGATGATGCTTTCAAAAATAAGGTATTTGAACCGCTAAAATTTCACAAGATTTTTTATCAAAATGAAATCACAAATACCCATGGCGAAGTTGATCTTGACCCTGCGAGCATATTGGAAAAACTTGTATCGAATGAATATCAAGCCACGTTGATTTATCTCTATTGCCATGGCAGCAACAGCAATCCCTTTGCAATAAACAACGACGAACTTTTACAATTTGATGAAAACACAACCTTTGCTCCGGGAGAATTGCGTAAGTTCGATAATGAATATCCACACGCCCCGATTGTCTTTCTCAACTCGTGTTTAAGCGGTCAACCGTCGCCGCTATCATTTACTTCGTTTCAGGCGGTCTTTCGCAGAAAAAAAGCTTTGGGTTTTATTGGAACTGCAATCAAAATGCCTGCTACTTTTGCGGCAGCTTTCGGCTGTCATTTGATAAAGGATTATTTGAAGGGCGCGCCTTTAGGCGCAGCTATTTGGAAATTACGGCGTGAGCTTATCGAGAATGGAAATCCATTAGGACTTTTTTACGCGCTTCAATGTCCGGCAGATGTTTGCGTTGCTACATCGTAGCCGTTCGACAATGCACATAAAAGAAGGAAAGGTATTTATGAGTGATAAACCAATAACAATTATAGTCAGCGATTTGCACATCGGCGGTGGTCCAGCCGATAAAGGTGATGATCACGTTTATAACAATAACCAACTGCGTCGTTTTATAGAAGAATTGAGCGGCAGTCCGGAAGGTCAGATGGGCAACATTGAGATTTTTTTTAACGGCGATTTTTTAGAATTCGCGCAGGTGAAACCCGAAGTTTATACCCTTAATTCTTCTAGCTATTGGTGTACGGAAGATGAATCTCTGCAAAAGCTCAATGCCATTCTGGATGGGCATAAAGATATTTTTCAAGCACTTAAGGAGTTTCAGTCTTTGGAAAATCGCGTAACTTTGGCGGCTGGAAATCACGATGTTGATTTGTATTGGGACGCCGTACAACAACGTATTAAAGAAGTTGCGGGGGATGTCGTATTTGAATTGAAAAAGGAAATTTGCATACGCTATGACGGCAAGCTTGCGATCGGTCACGGTCATCAGATTGACCCTGCCAATCATTTTAAGAATTGGGAAGACCCGTTTAATGTTGATGAAGAAGACAAGTTAAGACTGGAAATGTGTCCGGGAACCCTTTTCATGGTCAAGTTTGTAAATAAAATGGAAGCAAGATACGAATTTGCTGATAATATAATTCCATTTACTTCGTTGGCTCGCCTCTTGTTGCGCGAAGATAAATTTGGACTTGGTGCCATTGCATTAGCTTTTATGTCTTTCGCGGTTCGCAATCCGATTACATTTTTGGGTGTTGATAAAAACAATCCGTCCATAGATACTTGGGCAGTTCACTTTCAAGACAAACTGAATCTTGACGGGGTTTTTTTGGAAGAAGTAACAGAGCTGTATAGAAAAGCAGTTAATGAAAATGCTACACCGAACGAAGTTTTGCAATTACTTGACGGGGAAGGAAGCATACGCCGTTTCTTACAAGCACTACTTGTCAATGTTCCTTCGGATGAATGGATAAACAAATTCGATTCGTTGGAACCACTAACATTGAGTATCAGCGGCACTTCGCCTGCCGGCAGCGGAACTACTTTATCCGTAATGAAATCGAACTTCTCTTACGATAAAGAAAATCTACGCCGCGAAGCGGAACGATTATGGATGGAAACAAATGCAGATGTAGTTGTTTTTGGACACACGCACCAACCTGACGAACATCACAACGGAGATAAAGTCTATTTCAATCCTGGTTCTTGGACGCGATATGTTGATATAGCGGACATGCCAAACTTGAAGTTAGTTGATTTAGGTGATGAGAAAGATTTTCCGTTTGAACTTAATTACGTCAGGGTCGAGCGTAAACCTGACGGCTCATTGTCCGCAGTAATGAAATGTTTTGAACGTCAAGATGGGACACGATTCGCCAATCATTATGTGATGGTCTAATAGAAATGGAGTCAAAACTGTCGCTAGAATATGGGAATGCTAAAATATGACGATGACTTCAAACAACAAACAATAAAAAAGGTTTTCGACGGACAAC
>JACCVN010000052.1 GCA_013698165.1 Parachlamydiaceae bacterium
CAGCCTAGATTGAGCTAAAATATTAAATCTAAGCTAATTGAAAATACAAAAAAAGGAGTTTAAATAATCAAAAAGATGGTTACCTTGCGCAAAGTCCTAAAGTCGAGACAGAGAACACAGAGAGAGGGGCAGCGCTTTGCATTCTTCACCCTTATGCCGTTGAGGTCGGATTCTTTAGCTGCTAAAGAACTCCCACGTCAACGGCATAAGGGTGAAGAATGCAAAGCATTGCCCTCCTCTCTGTGTGGGCCTGTGGTAGTTAACTAGCAAAGAGCATCGAAACTATAGCTTTTTAAACAGACTCTGACTTTTTTTTAAATAGAATCAGCCGCTAATAGCTCGTAAAAAAATGCCAAAGGAATTAATCGATGAGCTCCAAAGCTTGATCAAGATCGTTGATCAAGTCCTGAACATCTTCAATGCCCACAGAAAAGCGCACTAGACCTTCTCTGAGGTTATTTGTTGAACCATCATTAGATAGATTTCTTGGATTATTTCTTCCGGCGGGATGATCAACTAATGATTCAACAGCACCAAAATTAGGAGAAAGAGAAAAAAGAGACAGGGCATCCACAAGCTTAGAAGTGGATTCTAACGATAAGCTGAAATCCGCTGAAAGTAACCCCCCAAATCCCAGCATCTGCTTTTTTGCAATGGCATAGCTTGTATGCTCAGGAAGACCTGGATAATAGACATTTTCAACTTTGGGATGATTATTCAAAAATTTCGCAATTTTCAAAGCATTCTCTTCGTGTTTTTGCATTCTAATGGCCATCGTCTTAATGCTGCCATCAAGACGATCAAAAGACTCAAGCCTTGTTCGCCTGGATAAAAGCTCTTTGTGCATATCAGAGCTATTGGTAGTGATAATCCCCGCTGTAGACTCAGGTTTGCCCGTAAAATAATTGGCCCTGGTATAGCAGACTAATTCAGCCCCCCATTTCAAAGGATTTTGAAAATATGGGGTCGCCAAGCTATTGTCAACAATGGTCAAAACGCCATGTCGTTTAGCAATTTTTGTGCATGCTTCGATATCAAAAACTTCAAAATAGAAATCTGTTGGCGACTGCAATAGGAGTAAAGAGACATTTTTCGATAACGCCTTTTCTAGAGACTCACAACCATTGAAAACCAATGTTTCATGCTTTATGTCAAACTGTTGAAATACTGAAGCTAAATTGGAAATGCCCAGCCCATACGGTGTGACTAACTCAACAACCTTATCCCCTGGAGATAGAATTCCAGCGATTGCCATTAAAGCGCTGGAACTCGAAGGAAATATCACTGCATGTTCAGCTTCATCTAAAGACGCCAGAATAGATTCTAAAACTAAAACTTCACTTTTCGGATCATAAACCCCTGGATCATCATAAACTCTGATCTCAGGGTGAATCGCTTTTGTGGAAAATTTCATTCCAATGCACCGACCCTACTTACTTTTCAAAGTATCTAGCGTATTTAAAATGGCTTTTTCACTAATTTCTGAGCCAAAAAGTTTTTTACCTTTCTTATTACTGCTATTGACAATGACAATCGCTGGTGTTTTTGCAAGATCAAACTGAGTCGCTAGATGGTCAAAATATTTAATGCCAGAAGCAACATCAGCATAATTGAGCTGTTTGTAGGTGACTCCCAATTTTTTGGCACCTTCGGTCACTTCTTCTTCTGTGGGTGTATCTGTTTTTAACGAGATTTTTTCAAGCATATTGCGTAACTTGAAATATTCTTTCTTGTTGTTGATCATGAAGGAAAGGTTAAAGGGTGTAAAATTTAACGATTCATCATGAATTGGTAAATCAACAAAAATCACTTTTGCTTTTTCCATGATTTTAGGTAGTGCAGACTCGAGCGCTGGTTCTATTTTTCGGCATGAAGGACATTTCCAATCTGTGAAAATGAAGACCTCCAGCTTAGTATCTTTCCCACCAAAACCTAGCTTATCTTTTAATTCAGTTTCTACCGCATGAAGCTGATTGAATTTTGCAAATCCCATATGAGAGAACAAAAATCCTGCAGTAATCATCACTATGGCTCCAAAAGCTTTGAAATAACTCTTCATCGTTCCCCCTTTATCATTTTGAGTAAGCGACACATATAGATTTTGTATATACCCAATAATCAACAACAAAACCACTATTAAAACTGTAGATGCAATTGATAGACAAATTGGACACCAGTGGCCGATCACCGCTTTTTGGGCATAGGTAAATGTCACCTCGGCACCGAGAGCGCCGAAAACCATTGCACTGCCAAGTATTCGAAGCTCCGAATAGAATCTTGAAAAAATAAATGTCAACAATGTAATACAAAAAAACAAGACTCCTATCGGCTCAAAGGCAATCCCATACAAACGATACTTATGCCCTGCAGCACATGTTTCTGAACAGATATTCATCCAAGCCAAAATTGATAATACAATACCTGCGCATAAGGCAAAGAGTGTGAGTCCAAAAAGCCAATTATGAAGTGATGATTTTCTACTTTTTATCGCTGTGTCCATAAGGGAGAATTTATGCTTTGCAACGCCCTTTTCGTCAATAAAAAAATGTTTAATATTAAAAGTAAATACCAAGTCTGAATAAGAGCAAATATGAAGTCTGAGGAATTAAGAATGATTAGATGAAAAATTTTTAATTCTTCAGTTCATTTAACAGACTTCATCCTTTGCTTAGAATGGGTTTTCTATCTGTATAAAGGCTGTCGGCAGATCATACTCCTCTTCCAAATGCTGGGCTAGAGCTCGCGGCCCCACCTCTTCAGTATTTGCATGGCCCAGGGCAAAAAAGTTAATTTTTTCTTCATAGGCTTGATGCCATACAGGTTCATCAAAACTTCCCGTCACAAAGCAATCGATTCCGGCAGAAGAAGCTTCGATAATGCTTTTGTGAGCGCCGCCAGAGATTAGTGCAGCGCTGCGTACCATTTCCTTTCCACCCAAAGCAACATGTGCAGGATGGCTATAGTAGCTCTCTAATTCTTCAAGGAATTCTTGCCGTTCTTTCTCTGGAAAGGTTCCTTTGACTCCTATTATCTTCCCCTCATATATACCAAAAGGCTGTAGATCTTGCCACCCTAGCTGGCGTGCTGCCATCCAGTTGTTGCCTAGCTGTTGATGAGCATCCATCGGCAAGTGGTAGGCCAGCAGGGAGATATTATTATCTAAAAGCAATTGCAGTTTTTGACGCTTCGTGCCTTTAATAACAAAGCTGTCACGCATCCAGAAAAGGCCATGATGAACAATCAGAACATCCACTCCGGCGGCTACTGCAGCTTCAATTGTCGATAGGCTGGCGCTCACAGCGGTGGCAATTTTTTTTACAGATGCGTTGCCCTCCACTTGCAATCCATTGACGCAATAATCCGTAAATGCTGA
The DNA here is from genome assembly GCA_013698165.1 of Parachlamydiaceae bacterium. Classification (GTDB taxonomy): domain Bacteria; phylum Chlamydiota; class Chlamydiia; order Chlamydiales; family Parachlamydiaceae; genus JACCVN01. The sequence continues at coordinate 3,374 of JACCVN010000052.1, forward strand.
AGCTTGGAAAAGTCCTTCTAAATAGAGACAAAGTTCTTGTAATGTAATCATCAGAAATCTCAATATGAATTTTATGGTTCATGAGCCATTACTGGCATCTAGAGGCCGGTATCAAGCAACGACTCAATTTTAATAAGATAATAGCAATGCAAACACTCAAAGACCAGGGAAAAAAAGCCGCCGGATACGCTGCGGCCGCGCTTGTCGAAGACGATATGCATGTTGGCCTTGGAACAGGCACTACAGCCGCCTTTTTCATTGAACATCTTGCAGAACGCTGCCGTAAAGGTTTGAAGATCCTCGCGTTTTCCTCTTCAGAAAAATCACTGCAGCTAGCGGTCCAAGGTAAAATTCCAACCGGAGACATAAATCAGCTGACGACCCTTGATTTTACTGCTGACGGAGCAGACGAGATTGATAGACAATTTCGAATGATTAAAGGCGGCGGTGGAGCTTTATTGCGCGAAAAAATTATCGCTTCCATGAGCAAAGAAATGGTGATCATCATTGACAATCATAAGCTTGTCGAACGGCTGGGAAAATTTCCCTTGCCAGTAGAAATTACTCAGTTTGGTTGGAAAGCTACCTGCAATCAATTACAAAATCTTAATTTTTTTGGAAAGCTCCGAGAAAAGAGTGACAAGTCGCTTTTTATTACCGATAACGGAAACTATATATATGACATCACTTTTCCAAGTCCGATTTCTGATCCGGAACCGATCGATAAATTGCTAAAAGATATTCCGGGGGTTATGGAGACAGGTTTTTTTTTCAACTTAGCAAAAAAAGTGTTAATCGGATACCCTGACGGAAAAGTGGACGTACGCCAAAGGCATGAGCATGCTAAATGAATTAATACAACTAACTTTCGATAAAATCATGCAAACGCGCACGTATACTGTTATTGTGCTTGGTGCGCATGGCAAACGCTTTGCCATCTATACCGATCCCACGATTGGAAAAACCTTGCAGATGTATCTAACTGGTATCGAAAGAGAAAGACCCTTGACACATGACATGGTCAATAGCGTTTTTAAAGGTTTTGGAATAAAAATTAAGCAGGTCGTCATCAATGATGTCCAAGATTCAATCTACTATTCCCGTTTATTTCTTGAATTGCTGATCGACGGCTTAAAACATATTGTTGAAGTAGATTCGCGTCCGAGCGATTGCATCACCCTGGCGCTGATGAATAATATTCCCGTTTTCTGTACGCGTGAAGTTCTCGACAAAACCGTGGCTGTTACAGATTAACAAATTGGGAATATGGACCTGCGAAAGTGAAGCCTATCCCATTCGACTCTAATATCTAATGTTGAAATTGTTGCTGGCGAGAGCTAGCAATGAAGCGACGGCCTTATCAGCATCTTTACCTTTTGCGATGACCTTTATCCTGGAACCTTTTTCTGCTGCTAGCATTAAAATCCCAAGCAATGATTTCGCGTTGATTTCTGTTTTCTGATATGTGAGCCTGACATCAGAAGAAAAACTGGCAGCGCATTTGACAATTTCTGTCGAGGGACGCGTATGCAAACCACGATCATTGCGAACAATGAAAATTCCTTTGGCTGTCGTTTCTACGGGTGCAAGCTTCATAACTTTCTCGGTGAATATAAATAAGAATGACTCTTGGAGTTCAAATACTCGCTATCCGAATTAATATGCAAACAATATTTTTTAATATGGGAGGACAGACTCAATTTTTAGGATTTTTAAAGGATGCTAGCGCAATCTTTTGACCTATAGCGGTTTATAATTCATACCCCCAACTCAAATGAGTTGGGGGTATGAATTATAAATTACTATGAATCAAAAACTTGCGTATAGTGCCCTTATAAACCTTAAAGTCAAGTCAGACTCGAGCCCGTTATTCCCGAATCTCCAGTTTTTCCTAGTTAAAAATCTTATTGTTCCCCTAAGATCGACGTTTCTGATCAATTACTCTCTGTCTTGACTTTAGGGTTTTTATGCGTCTAGCACCCTCTTAGAAATCTAAAGTCGAGTCTGTGAGTATAATTTTAATGGAGGATAATTTATGGTTGTTGAACGCTCGGAAGTTGATCTTAAAGACCGTTGGAATGTAGAAGCTCTTTTCCCTAATTTGGAATCTTGGCAGGTTGCTTATGATACAGCCTATCCCGACCAAAAACCTCGCTGGCCGGAAATTGAAGCGCTTAAAGGTCATTTGGGTGATGAAGATCCCGAAGTGATGAAAGCAGCGCTAGATCTTTATTTTTCCCATGACCGTTTGCTTTCTGCGCTCTACACTTATGCGCATTTACGACATGACGAAGATATTACTCATGATGATCATAAAGTCGCCTTTAGCCGCATAACAGCCATCGCCCACGATTTTGCTCAAGAAACTGCCTGGATTGAGCCGGAGCTAATTTCTCTCCCGGAAAACACGCTGAATGAACTGATAAAATCGCCGCAGTTAAAAGATTACCGTTTCCATCTGGATAAAATCATCCGTCTTAAAAAGCATACATTGCCTCCTGAGCAAGAAGAAATAATGGCCCGCACAGGCAAAGCTATGCAAACGCCTTATAAGGCTTTTAGCGCTATAAATGACGCGGACTTCAAGTTTAATAAAGTGGAAGATAGCAACGGAAATGAACTTGAGCTGACACATTCTCTATATGGAATGTATATTCGCGGACACGACCGTCCATTACGTGAAAACGCCTTTATGACATATCACAACAAGTATATGAATTATGAAAACACCTTGTGCGAGCTATTGAATGGCCAGTTACAATCGCATATCTTTAATTCAAGAGTTCGCCATTATTCCTCTTCATTAGAAGCGGCACTCTTCCCCAAAAACATTGATGTCAGCGTTTACCATTCTCTCATAAAGGCAGTAAGTTCAGAGATAGGGTCTTTGCATAAATATATGGGCCTTCGCAAAGAGATCCTGGGACTTGAAGAGCTGCATCTTTATGATGTCTATGTCCCTCTGACTGAAGAATTTGATATGACAATCCCCTATGATGAAGCTGAAGATTTGATCATTGAATCTGTAGCCCCTTTAGGGACACAGTACCAAGAGATCTTGAAAAAGGGCCTTAAAAATCAACGGTGGGTCGATCGCTACGAAAACAAAAACAAACGCTCCGGGGGCTATTCCAGTGGTAGCTATGACACACTCCCCTATATCCTAATGAATTACAAAGGTCAAATTAAGGATTTACTGACCCTTGCTCATGAAATTGGACATAGCATGCATAGCGTTTACACGCATATGAACCAACCATATCAATATGGATCGTATCCGATCTTTTTAGCAGAGGTCGCCTCGACATTTAATGAAGAGTTACTCGGCCAGCTTCTGCTGAAGCGCGCCAAATCCACCGAAGAGCGGATCTACCTTATCAACCAAAAAATTGAAGATATCCGGGGAACCCTCTTCCGCCAAACGATGTTCGCAGAATTTGAACTAATGCTGCATGAGCTTTTAGAAAAAGACCAGCCTTTGACACCCCAACTACTACGTCAGAAATACCGGGAACTTAATCAAAAATATTTTGGTCCTGACTTTGTTTTTGACCGCGAAGGCGAAATTGAATGGGCAAGAATTCCTCATTTCTACTACAACTTCTACGTATTCCAATATGCCACCGGCATCAGTGCAGCATTAGCTCTGGCAGATCAAGTGACTAAAGGCGGAAAAGAAGAACAGCAAAAATATCTGACATTTTTATCTGCAGGCTGCAGCCAGTATCCAATTGAGATACTGAAAAACGCCGGTGTTGACATGGGTACCCCCGGGCCGGTCAAAACAGCGATCAGCAGATTCTCGAAACTGGTAGATGAACTTGAAGAGCTGCTGGGGTCAAAAAAGGATTCAAAGTCATTTAAGGATTCTAAGTCATTGAAGAGGTAAATGTTAGGAAAGTTTAGCAATCAATAGCTATTACTGCTAACTTTCTCTTGAAAAAAATTGCTGCTCACTTTACGATTAAAGTTCAGCAAATAAATAAGCTAAACTTAAGGAGATACTCAAATGCTTCATACACAAGAATCATCATGCTGCAAACAGCAAAATAAAACTAACTGCTCAGTAAAATTTCGCCCTTTAGAAAGTCGCGTTCTAGTTAAACGACTAGAAGCAGAAGATAAACTTAAAGGTGGAATCCTTTTACCCGAAACAGCAAAGAAGAAGCAGGAACAAGCCCTCGTTGTTGCGGCAGGCCCAGGCAAGAAAGATAAAAATGGACAACTGATTGCTATGCCTGTGAAAGTTGGCGACACAATTCTGATGGAAAAATATTCAGGCCAGGAAATCACTCTAGAAGATCAGGATTATGTGGTCCTTAAAGCCGACGATATCATCGCCATCATCGAAAAATAATTTATTCATTAAGGAGCACGCACCATGACTGCAAAAGACATTAAATTCAAAGAAGATGCACGCCAACGCATCTTAAAAGGCGTACGCATTCTTGCCGACGCTGTCAAAGTCACACTTGGTCCCAA
>JACCVN010000068.1 GCA_013698165.1 Parachlamydiaceae bacterium
TTTGTCATTGCTTGGCTTTGTTTAGACCAAGATTGCTGCATCATATCCCCTAAGTTTGAGAGGTCTTTTCCAAGATCCTTTAGCGCTTGCAATAATTTTGCGATCAGCGATTGGAAAATTTTAATCAGCATTTCAATATTGGCAATATAAGCCTCCAAGTCACCCTTGATAATGGCCATTTGCGCTTGTAAAATGGAATTATTAATAGATATACCAGATTGGACAACGGTCATTCCCATTTCCGCAGATTGAGCTAATTTAGTAAGAGGTGCTATCGCTTTATCGGAAGCTTTTTGGAGTATGTAATCTGCCTGCATAAATGCATCTTGAAGGTCTTCTACTTTACCTGCTGCTTTTTCCTGTACCTTTGTAGCGTCATCAAAAAGTTTTTCTGCTTCATCTACCATACTTTTCAATTCTGTATTATCGGGCTCTTTGGCAAGAGCTTGCTTTGCATCACTCAACATTTCTTTAGCGCTTTTAGTACTTTGTTCAGCTTTGGTATGATCAATTTTGGCAGAATCCAATTCCTTTAAAACGTCATCAGCAGCCTTTCCAGCCTCTCTAAGTAATCTTGCAGGTTTATCTATACACTCTTCCATTATATCATCTTGAACTTTCATTAATTCTTTCTCTGCCTTTACAAGATTATCTTTAGCAGAGGCTATATCATCAACGCTTCTACCCGATTCCTTCATCCATTTGAGTTTTGAAGCTGCATCGTCGACTTTGTCCTCCGCTTGTGAAATTAGTTGTGTATATCTTTGAGTGTCTCCCAAAGACTCCTTGGCTTGCTTCAATTCCTTCATCGCTGAAGCTTGGCCATTTTTAGCTTTTTCAACCGATTTTCCGGCTTGCTTCAACTCACGTCGATTTAAAAATGATTTTGACCAATCGGGATTTTTCGCTAATTCTTGAAGTTTGGCTAGCTTAGACTCTTCCTTAGCTACGTTTTTTGCGGCATCTACTACAGCTTTTCCAGCGTCATCTACGGACTTTAGAGCTGATTTTTCACTTTCAAAGAAAGATTTTAGGGCAAATTTCTTTATTGCTTTAAGCACACCCTTGGCTACTTTGCCCATTGCACTAGTCACACTATTAGCCGCCGAACTAACCTTCTCAAGAAAATTCATAATCATAGATAAGATTTTAACGACAAATTTAGGAAGCATCGATGTTACCCTAGACGTAATCGAAGTAACTATTGCGCCTATTTGTCCGGCTGCAATTTGCGGAGCTAATACGAGTGACACACCAATTGTTAAAATCATAAAAATGATTTGCATTGCCATAACGATATATTGGACTATATCAGCGGGTATCCCCAAACCTGTAAGTAGGGTCGTCAATAAGGTGGCATCCCCCATCGATAAATCAAGTAGGTAACCCGCCGGAAAAAATACCATGACCAGAGCTGCCATGATTGTCTTAAAGACCTTTCCAAACGATTTGCCGCCTATCGCTGTTCCCAAGTCTGACATCGTTTTGGTAAAAGCTGTAAAGGGATCAAGTTTATTAATATCTCCTTCAGACTGTGCCATCGTGTTAACGAACATTAATGTGAAAAGCAGAGCGCCAAACATTCCCCCGGTTCCAACCATAAGAGGCCACAACAGGAGCATAACAATAATCATTATAATAGCTTTAAGGGGCCCCATAGCGGCCATCTTTGCTTGCTTGGCTTTAATTTCGTCTATGCTTTTTTTCTCAGCTGCTAGTCGGCCAATAGCAGCATCCTTTTCTATGCGAGCCATCATTTTTGAAAGGTCAGCATTGGTGATTGTGGTTGCAAATAAGACTTCTTGTAGCGCTGTTAGAGCGGCACTAATAACTTTTAAATAATTGAGTAGTTTGCTACCAAAAGATGTCGGTTTCCCGTCGACAGGCGCAGATTTCCCTCCTGGCAAGTGCACTTTTAGTAGTTCTACAGTTTTATTATAATATTCTAGACCCAATGCTAGCGCGGATAATGCCATTTGTAAATTTGGGGTGTTTAATCGCTCTGCATTGGCAAGCATACCTACATCCGGAGTCCAGTTATCGGGAAGGCCATATTGTCGACTTACTTTTGCAACTGCAGCTCCTTCAATCCCCTCAAGAATCTCTTTAAGTTTTGGTGAAAGTTGTGCCTTAGCGGCAGGGGAGCTTAACGCACTTTTTAAAAGCGCTTGATCTTCAGCAGAAAGCGGCGGGGTTTGTGCAGCAATTGCTTTGGAGCCAATAGCATAATAGGTTCCGGTTAAAATCGCTGTATAGTCATGGGCGTTAATTGAAGGCTGATAATCGTTAGGAAACCCCCAATCCTTTTGCACTTCGGCTCTTGCTTCACTTTTAATGCCGGCGAGCATCTCCTTTAAGGCCTCAGAATTGGGCGGTGAAGAGCCTTCAATATACAGCAATGTGCGTAGATCGTTATAGGCGGCTTTGGAAATGTTTCCATTAATAAATTTATCATAAAGGGTATCGCCGATTTTTTGCTCTAGGGCATTGGCGACACTAAGTTTGTAACCTTCAGGATTGCGTGGAACTTTCCAACTGTTTGGAATTCCCACATCTTCTTGTACTCCTTTAAAGGCAATATTTTCCGCATTGGCAAGCATTTTCTGCATTTCAGGGGATAGCTTTGAAACAAATTCAGGCATCTCATGCGCTGCCATTAGCTGTTGCACAACTTCAGGGGAAAGGCCCTTTTTGATTAGTTCTGATTTCAAAAGAGCTCCGTATCCAAATTCAGCAGTCTTTTCATTGATGAGTGATATTATATTAGAAGGTTCCATCCCCGTAGCTGCAATCGCTTTTTGTCGAATTTCTGCAGCAGCTGCTTTTATGGCCTCAGGCATGTCGGCTTCAGGATTAAAAACGGCATATTTTACCATTTTGATCACTTGATCATCCGGCAACCCCATTTCCATATTTCTAAGCTGTTCGGGGGTTATGCCATCGATCTCTCTTTGTATCTCCTCAAGAAATTCAGTCTCTGGACTTGGTACCATTTGGTAGGCGGCCACAAGATCCCCAAGGAAATTCTGAATTAAATCATTAAGATTTAGTAGACCGGTGGGATCAGCATTTTCGCCGGGAACCGGCAATCTTGGAGTTCCAGGTGGTGAATAGACGTATTTAGGTTCCTCGGTTTGACTTACAGCGGTTGTATCACTGCTTTTTACTGGACCCTGAATTTTTGTATCTTTATTGATTTCAACCATGAATTGGAGATTTCTATCAATATCCCTCAATCCAGCACCAATTGTATCTGTCATAATTACCTTCCATGGTTGTTCAACTTAGGAGGACGATTTAGATGTCATTTTTTGATTGTGGTGTGGTCTCCCATTTTGAACACTTTTTTAAAAATCTTTTGGTTTTTCAATCTCTTCTCTTAAGCTGTTAACTGTTAATGTGGCACGATCCTTAAGCTGTTGAAATTCGGCTTTGTCTCCAGAACGCTTAATTGCCATTTCTAAAGCAATTAACGCAGAGACCTTGTCTCCAAGTTGTAAGTAGCAATCTGAAGCATGATAATGTGGAACGGGAGACAACGGATCGAGCATTGCACAAACTGTATAAAGATGCCCTGCGGCTTGATATTCTTTCATCATGTGATAACAGGCCGCCATGCCAAGGGTATACTTTTGCTCTGTCGGATTAAGCATAATTAGTAAACGGAATAGATCGCTGGCATCTTTATATTTGCCTGTATTATAAAGGCGATAGGCTTGGCCATAGATCCCTTCGATCATCTGGTCACTAAGACCAAGCGCATCTCGCGGATTGGCGCCCTTTTTAAGGACTCTATCTGCTATAGCTTCAAATTCTTTGGGCATCTCTGTCCCAAGCGTTTTGCTCATCTCCGCTAGTGCTTTCTTGACCTCATGCCTACTGCCTTCCATGATCCCCTCCTTATATTGTAGTCGAATACGTACCCTAGGTACTGTTAATCTTAAGCTCCATAGTGCAATTTTAGTGCCAGTCGGGATCTTCTTATATTTTTAACGGAAGATCGAGGACATGATCGTAGAAAACTGCTGTATAAGAGATGTTGCCATATCTGAGGCCTTTTTAACATTGTCTTGCGTTTGGTTAATCACTGTCTGCATTGCCTTCGCATCATCAGAAACGATGCTGCTATTGGCCTTCATTTGTTCCATGTAATTAGAGTTGAGGTTGTTTAAATCACTACGTAAGGTGTTAGATTCACTGTTATTATCGTCAATATTACCAACATCTCCGTTGCCTTGGATAAATGCGTGCACAGTATTTTTTTTCGAGTTGTAAGCATTTTGCCAATCGGCCAAAATTTCTAGTCTCTGTGCTTGCGCAACTGCGACATTTTGCATGCTTTCGATCATTTTCGAAAGCAAGAGGTAAATGCGGTTCAAAGTCAAGCCTAACAAATATTTTCCGGGGTGTAGCGAAGTTGTATCGATTGCCACGCCCCCCGGCACAGTAGAATCTAGAACATAGCTTTGACCATATTCTTCTTTGTGTAAAGGCTGCCCTGCGCCTGCAGGCGAATATTTATAAGCATCTGTGTTATGCTCAGGGATAGGATTAGGGATTGTCATAGAGCCTCCTATTCAATTAAACGAATAGATAATATAATTTAACTCCATTTATCAACTTTTTCTTATTAACCTATATTACGTGCTATTTTTTCAAAAATTTGATCTAGTTTATTTAATATTGCCGCTGCTGATTGGCAATATTGCTCAAACACGAACATGTATCGTCGTACAGCCTCTTGTTGTTTGGTATTTGTAGATTCTGCAGCTGTAATAGCATTTGTAATATTTTGTTGGAATTTTCCCTGAGCTGTAATTTCCTGAGCTGTATTTCCTCCATAGTTGTCAATGGCCCACTTTTGAACGGACTCGAATGAATTGAAGTCGGGAAAATCATCAAGAACAGGGCGTAATTTTGCTAGCAAAGTGTTTGGATCGTTAGGGTTAGTATTTGCTGCTTCAAGCTCAGCAATAAGTCTCTCAAGGCCGGCTTTTGATGATCTAAGCATCCAAAGGAAAGTTTGATACTCTGGTTGAAAATAGTCGGTAATAGTGACGTTTTCATATGCGGGATGGGAAGGAGTGATATCATAGGGACCGGGTGGGATTGGAGCAGTATATTTCGGTAATGAAATACTGAAAAATGGTTGGATCGCTTTACCGTAATAAGCACTTGCCAATATTTGATAACCTTTAACAAAGGAATTATCTTGATTGTTTGCTAGTATTGTTAAAGTGTAAGGCACTGTTACGCTAAGAAGGGTATTCATGGATGTGAGGGCAAAAGTCTGTGATCCGGTTTTGGTAAAATTAAGTGGAAATGAGCTGTCTGCAGTGACAGCAATCTGATTATGCAGAGATTGTAACGAGGCCAGTTGGTCTAGGCCTTTTTGGGTAAGTGTTAGCGCATCGCCTAAACGGGTAAGTGCGCTATTCATGACTTCAGTTCCTACTCGGACATACTGAAGTTCGACTAACGCTTGCAGGTTATGTTTCCGAAGCATTTCCGGTGTAACAACTAATTCTTGTGACGCAGAAACGTTTGCTGCTGCTTGAAAGTCATCCGGATTGTTTGTAATTGGACTACTCATAATAAAACTCCTTCTTCACTAATAAAGGACCCTATTACTACTCTTTATTATAATTTAAACAAGGTTCGTTTGCAATAACTTTTTTTTAGTTAATTTCAAACCTAAACTCTAATATCTATTTTAACATTTCCTTCACCTTTGTACATTATTCCTACAAATTGTAGACTTGTTCCCGGGTCAAGAAGGCGGGATACCAAGTTGAATAGGTCGATGCTAGGGGATGCAAATTCTCTAAAGTCGGCAGCTAATATCTCATTCGCTTTTTCTTTATAGGATTCACGCACTACTTTAACTGCATGATCGATTTGATTTAATACCGATGTAGGGCGGGCAACTTGATCTGTTACGATTTCACTTGATGTTTCAACCCTTATTGGAGCGCTAGGATCGACATTTGCAGAAGGTTGAACGACATTTACGGGAGGTTGAACGACATTTGCGGGAGGTGGAACGACATTTACGGGAAGTTCATTCGCAGGACCAAGAATTGACAGCACAAGCAAATTGGCAATTTTAGATGCATCCTCAATCCCTATAGTTTTTTTAAGTCGATTTTTAACTTCTGTATTGAGCGCTTCAGCTAAAGCTTGGTGATCAAGAATTTCACTCGCCCGAGTGTCTTTCAATGGATTTACATTATTTAACACTAGGGCAGCTTTAGCCGAAAGGTCTGCAGCTGTCTGGGCGACAATTCCTTGGACTGCAAGCGCATTTTCAATCGCTTCACGTGAAAGAACTTCAGAGTTTAATCTCTTAGAGATAACATCTGATGTTACACTGTCGGCGATTACTTGTGCCGAGGCTTGGGTATTTCCGTTGGCTACGAGTCCTTTTTCCAGGGAGGCTTTAAGTTGATCTCTATTGATATTTTCGCTCTTAAAAGAGTTTTTAAGCTCATTTGAACGTATTGAATCCAGTACAAGGTCTGCTGACACTCTGGCAGAATTTAAGTTATCGCCTTGTACTTGGAATTGGTTAACAAGGTCATCGCGGAAATCGCGCAGAGTATAACTTTCAACAGCCTCTTGTTTTACACTGATGGCATTCAAAGCTTGTTGAATATCTTGCCTTTGATATAGATCATTCTTAATTGATTGTTCATTAACGGATTGTTGAGAATAAGCGGTATCTAAGTCCTGGTTTAACTGCTCGCTCCGCACAAAATCTTGTGAGAGATCCACAATATTTGCGACTGAAGCATCTTCAAGGCCTATAGCCTTAAAACCTCGAACTAAATCGATCGCCCATTCTGTAGTATTCAGGAATTCATTGCGTCCCAAGATTTTATTCATGGCACTATTGACTAAGCTTTGGGCTGTTGAGGCCGGCCAGATGCCTTGTCCGACAATATAATCGATAATCTTCAGTTTAAGGACAATCATGCTCACAGGGTTATTAATAACGTCATTCAATCCATAACCGGATGTGGCGGCCAAAGCTTTGCTAACTTCGTCACCAGCTGCACTATTGCCTACAATTTGCGCAAGAAGTCCAGGTAGGCCAAGCGCTTTGGAAACTTGCAAAAGCCCTACTTGCAACAGGCCTAGATTAACCGCTGCTGTAAGAGGTCCTGAAAGCTCAGCGATGGCTTCAGGGGATAGTCCCGAAGCTGCCAGGATTTTTTGGACCGAATTTGCGGTCGCACCTGAATCAATAAGCCCGTTGACGTTGTTTAAGAGGGTGATTGCAAATGTTGTTTTGGCTGCAGTTCCGTTGCCGGTAGCATTATCATTTAAGAGAACAACGGAAGGAAGCGCAGATGCCAATCCAGCTTGTTGCAGGGCTTGGAGTGATCCAAAAGTTAAACTATCAACAATCGGATTAAAAAGATTTGCATCTATTTTAACATTTAAGCGAACGGCATTTAGGATGGCATTAGAAATAATGCTCGTTAATGCCTCCGACTGTAGCCCCATGGTATTAGCTGTTATCCCCACACCGGTGCCGGCCCCCCCGCTAGCAACTGTAGAACTATCAGTAGCCTCAGCTTTTTCTATATATCCATTTTCTACGTTAGAGATACCTCTAAGATAGAAAACTTTAAATTCATTATAAGCTTCTGCCAATGTAAGTGCTTTTGTATAATTTTGTAGGGCGGCAAGCTCAGCGGCAAAAACGTTATTAAAGTAACTTTCAAGGTATGCGGCTGCTGAAGTAGGAGTTATAGAACCTACAGGGGCATTTGGAACAATCAGTGTTATTGTGGGGTAAAAGTCTGCTGTCGAAGGGACTGGAGGAGCGGTAGGTAAAAGTATGCTGCTAAGTGTGGGGACTGGAATGGCTAGCTGTTTGGGGATGGGTTCTTGCCCATTTTGCTTGCGAGTGACATTAAAAGCCTTTATTTTGCTATTGATCAGAGGCAATGTACTGTTAAAAGCTTTCACATCTGCAATATAAGCATTTGCTAATGTGGTGAGAGTTACATTCGCTGAAATTGCATAAGCTTGATATGTTGCAAAATCATTGCCGGCTGCCTTCATTGCAGCCAATGTTGTAGAGATTTTTACTAATTCAGAGTCTAAATTACTTAATGTCCCTGAGTTAATGGCATTAAATGTGGCCTGCAGGGTAGTTAAAAACTCGGCTTCTGCAGGACTGTTAGGGACAATATCGACTGCGGTAGATACGATACCAAACGATGGTTTAGGTATAGGGGTAAATCCTATCGGTACTGTTGGCGAAGAAGGGGGAGGGGGTCCCTTGGTAACTGTTGGCAATAATTGGGGTGCGGGCGTGATAATCACAACATGCTTTTGCAGTGGGATGTCTTTAAAAATTCGAGATGCATGGCGCGCATCATTGATCTGTGTAATAAGAATGTTATTGGCATCAATTTGAGCGTTTAGGGCATTTGTGGCAGCAACATAAGCGGTATAGCCATTTTGAATATTAGAATTATTTGTGCTTAAATTTGCTGTCCAGGTAGCTACTAACGCATTATAGGTGTCTGTCTTTGCCTGTGTCAGCGGTGGGGTTTTGTAGGCCACTTGAGCATTATACATCTGCAGGGTTATCCCTGTCCCAGTAGAGAGGATTCCATTATAGGTTGCTAATGGGCCCTGTATATATCCAAAAAGTTGTTCCTGTTGCGTATTAAAAAGGGACGATTCTGATCCCAATAATGTACTTATTTGAGCTCTTACTCTGACCATTAGGTTTGATAGTGCTGAAGCGTCCAGCCAGGCTTCTTTATCTTTCTGAATGTCGATTGAATCACTCTTATCGGCGGACTCTTTAAACTTATTGAGTGCTGTAACTACGGCCTTAGAAAACTCCGCAATTGAGATACGTCCAGGTGAAAGAATCGGCGTAGTGGCAAAAAGGTTTGATGGAGCTGTCAATAATGTGGGACTTAAGGACAAGCTATCCATCGAAAAAAAACTAGGTACTCCACCTGCATTTGTAACGGGAATTGATGTCGTTGAATCCGATCCCGGCAGCGTTGGGAATGAAAATAGACTGCTTAAGTCTATGTTAGGATTTTGGTCGCTCATGAGTACTCTCCTCTGTTAGAACAGCAAGGTCACAAAGATCCATTTCCCTTTAACTCTAGTATAGCATAGTAAGATTAAAATAACATTAGTTGATTAAGCTAATTAATTTAAGCTGGTTAGTTAGTATAGTATCATTTAGTCTATGTTTATTAATTTAGCGTTAGAGGCTATTAATTGATAGTTAAAGGTTTGCACCATGCCTTAACTTTGTATGCGTTTATTATGCCAAAATGTGATAATCGCGTAGGCGAAGGGAGTTTGTTTTTGTTCTGTTTTGCACCCATTCCTTCATGTTGATTTACTGTGTAGGTCTATTCAATAGTTTAACGTAGATGTTGTGTTTTTATTCCAGAGATTTACTGCTCAAAATGAAAACTCTAGCCGCAAGCGGCGATAGCCTGTAGCAACCCATAGCTAGGGTGTTGTTTTTGTAGCTTTTTTTAAGATTTAAATTCCCATGAATCTAAGCTTTTTTAAATTTTCAAGTCATATTATAGTATAAGGTTTTTAAGTATTGATTTACGAGCAACAAACACCCCCGGATGGGTGTGTGGGCTAGTAGCCCAGGGAAAGCGAAGCCCAGCCCTGGGTAAATAAAATTCAAGATTGCACCCCTGAAAGGGGTGCGGGAGAGCGGTCGGGTTTTTACTAGTGACACGTTATTGCCCACACCCCTTTCAGGGGTGTAATCCTTTTATTAAAGGACCCAGGGCCGCGCTTCGCTTGCCCTGGGCTACAGGCAATGTCAT
>JACCVN010000105.1 GCA_013698165.1 Parachlamydiaceae bacterium
ATTCGACTTTAGGATTTTTAAGGGGGTGCTAGAGGCAAGATTTTGAATCATTATAAAGACAAGGCAAGGAATAATGGCCATTGATAAAGTTTTAATCGTAGAAGATGAATCGATCGTTCGCAGCTTTCTAACTGAAGTGCTGCGTCGTAAAAACATTGAAGTGACAGCTGTGGAAAATGGCACTAAAGCATTAGCTGCAATTAAAAACACGACTTTTGATCTGGTGATTACAGACATGAAAATGCCTGACATCACTGGAATAGATGTTCTTCGAGCGATAAAAGAAATTTCTCCGCAAACTTTTGTTGTGGTCATTACAGGCTTTGGAAGTATTGAAAATGCTGTTGAGGCTATGCGATGCGGGGCTTACCATTATTTGATCAAACCCTTTTCGCCGGAAACAATTGAAACTGTCATAGAAAAGGCAGGAGAACATCTTTCTCTTATTGAAGAAAACCATTATTTGCGGCAGCAGGTCGGCAGCAATAATAGCAGCAGCGGTTTTAAAGTGATTGGCGAAAGCCCAGTCATGCTGCAGATCTTGTCTGAAATTGACCGTATCGCAAAGAGCAACGCGGCAGTATTTATTCATGGAGAATCGGGAACTGGCAAAGAAGTTATTGCACAGGCCATCCACACGCAATCCATGCGCGCCAGCAACCCATTTATAAAAGTCAATTGTGCAGCAATACCTGATACGCTTATAGAATCGGAGTTTTTTGGCCATGAAAAAGGCTCTTTCACCGGTGCTAGCGCAAAGCGCACCGGCCGTTTTGAACTTGCAAACCATGGGACATTACTGCTGGATGAAGTCACTGAAATCCCTACATTACTGCAAGCCAAGCTTCTACGCGCTATTCAGGAACAAGAATTTGAGCGGGTTGGGGGTACTCGTCCAGTGAAGGTTGATGTACGACTGATCTCTACGTCGAATCGCAATATGAAGGAAGCCATCGCTCAAAAGATCCTAAGAGAAGATCTCTATTACCGTTTAAATGTAGTACCGATCTACCTTCCGCCCTTGCGAGAAAGACGCGAAGATATAATTCCATTAGCCAACTTTTTTCTACAAAAGATCTCTGGGGGCCCCCACAAAGAGCATATTAAAAAACTATCTGCGGAAAGCCAAAAGAAATTGCTAGAATACTCATGGCCAGGAAATGCGCGCGAGCTGGCAAATGTTATTGAAAGAGCGGTTGTTATGGATAGCTCCCCGTTAATCGCGCCTGACCACCTTTACATTGATCAGGGCCCATCAAATATCGCTATCAACCCTGCGCCTAAACTGGAATTCCCAATCGGCACTACACTAGAAGAGCTTGAAAAGAGATTCATTATAGAAACTCTTCACGTACAGCATAATAACCGTACCGAAACTGCCAAAATGTTGGGGATTAGTCCACGCACACTACGCAATAAGTTGAATGCCTATAACATTTCTTAATGAACAGAATGTAGGCTGCAGCGAACACTGCGGCCTGAATAAAAAGGTTAGTTATGAAACTTGAACCAAGTGGCGCCTCCACAATCATTCAAAAGCCACCTAAAGTCTGTACAGTCGCACAAATGCGCGCCAGAAACCCGTATGTAAAAGGACTACCGTCAATTTTCTTGAAGGATTGCAAGGCAGAAGTAAGGTTTTGTTCTTAGACGCAAATGCGGCGGCAGCAAATAGCCACTGGCCTATAGTTCGGACATATTTTGCAGATTTCGCTCAATCATTTAGGATTATACTTACAGCCCCGAATGGGGCAAATTGTGTAAAGCCCATAGTGTAGTCTCGATAGAGGCAAACTATGGGTAAGAGATGTTACAAATTTAAGTCCCGAAGGGGCGGCTTATGTAAGTTACTATGTTATAAAGCCTGTACTTGTACACAAACCGCCCCTTCGGGACTTAAATTTGAAAATATCTAAACCCATAGTTTGCCCCGGTTGGGGCTGCACTATGGGCTTTACATAATTAGCCCCATTCGGGGCATTCTAAAAAAATAACAAAATGCATTAAATATTTCCGACCTATAGACCCTTACATAAGCCAGTGGTATGGCAACACAAAATAAAACCGTAGGCACAATGCAGAGTGGAACTGGTTCAAGAATGTTTGGAAAAGCAGTGCTCGGAGATCATGGATCAGATCCAACTACTGATCTCAATCAGATAGTTTTTTTCCCATTGACTGGCCCATGAGGCATTTGATTTCGATGCCCTGGTGTGATGCTGCAAGCAGGTCCGAGTCAAGAACAATTGAATTGGGGGGGAAAAGTAGGATAAGCGTCGAAGCTCCAAAAGAAAAATAACCTTTTTCTTTTCCTTTCGCCTGAAACTGATTCGGGGCATATGTCTGAGTGATGCTACCGACGTTTGTCGCTCCCACTTCAATGTAAAGAACTTTTCCGAATGGAGAGCCATCTAAATGCGTAAGAGTGCGTTTATTTTGTGTAAATATATCTATATCCCGTTTAATTGCTATCGGGTTGACAGAGTATAGCCATCCGTTGATTAATTCAGCTGCATTGGGAGTAGAATCGCATGGAAAATGAAAACGATGGTAATCGCTAGGGCATAGCCGCGCAATCACCATTGTCCCCTCCCGATAATCTTCAGGGAGGTTTTCATTATCTAGCAGAGTGGAAAGATTGAACTTTTTACCTTTAACCAAAAAACCTTCAGAAGTTTGAATATTTGGAAAAAAAAGATAACGTCCATCAGCGGGGATTACCGCCACACCATTTCCCGCAGCAATAGGGCGTGCCGATGCCTTAAGCTTTCGAATAAAAAATTCGTTAAAGGATGAAAAGCTATCGACACTATCTTCAAATTCCGAAGCATCAACGCCATATCTTTCAATAAAGGTGCGCACATTTCTCTTGGTGCAAGACAAGCTTTGCCACCATCCATACATGGATGAAAAAATTGGATTGCGGGCCCAAAGATAATTGATGGGACGGCCGAAAAATCGACTGGAAATACCATCACCATAAAAAAACCTTAAAGCGGCTTCGGCATAGACTTTATCAATTTCTTTCTTTCCTGAAACTCGGTCTATATACTTAATCGGCGGCATACATGTACTCATTAAATTTTTTTTTATTGGATGAACTTACCATTGCCTATCCC
>JACCVN010000018.1 GCA_013698165.1 Parachlamydiaceae bacterium
ACAAAGTAGTGTTACAGGCGGCAATCAGTTTGTTACAACCAAACCTACGGTCGAATCCTCGCCTGGAACTCAATCTTCCGTAAATACAATTATCAATACCAACAAAGACTTTTCCGACAATAAAAAAATGAATAATACCGAAAGTATTAGAACAGACAGCAATAATCTCATTACCAATACGCAACTCGGAAAAATTCGTTTACGTATGACGATAAAGGATGTTAAGAGGTTTTATCCGAATGCGCATCTTAAAATAGTTTCAGGGACGCTTGATAATGCCGCCAGCGACATTTTAGTAATGGAAAAAGACGAGAAATTAGTTTACTTCACAACGGAAAACTTTGATGAAGTCGAAATGAAACAACTTCCCGATGAATCCGATAAAATTGATTTCCTAATGACGGACAATCCGCGCTTTGTTACGGCAGAAGGAATCACAGTCGGTCGAACTTTTGGCGATGCCGAAAAGATTTATGGTAAACCGAAATTTTTCAGTAATTCCTTTTTTGATTTTATTACCTTTGACAATGCATCGGTAAATAAAATGGCTTTTTATTTTGTTCATCATAAAGAGGCGAATAATTCAGATCGCGTATATTCTCCCGAAATGCGCATTACACATATTGGAACTGGAAAATAACTCTAAAAACGAAATAGTTTGGAAGTGGTTGACGGTAATTACTGGTAGCGCGGATGCAAAAATCTAAAAATCAATGAAGATATTCATGAGCGGGAGCTAAAGAAAGAAGAATATAATTACGATTTTGGCAATCTGCCGAGAAGGCAAAAAATGTCCGAATTAACTTCAAAATATATTAGGCTGAAAATATGTCAACTAGTTTTTACGCTATTGTTATCGAGTCTAACGGGCACTGCATCCGCGCAAATAGAATCTTTGCGTGAATTCGTTAGAACATCTAAAGGCATTTTGAAAATAGAAGAAGACTCAAAAACTATTGGTGATTTGCCCGCAGAATTTAAATCGCTGACGCTGAATAAAAAACTTATTTTCAGATACGTCAATAATGCAGGCGAGTTTGTATCAATCGAAAAGTATTTTCCGCTAAAAAGACCGAACCTGATAATTTTTTTTATCGGATCGGAAGCAGTTTCCTGTATTGGTCAATTTTTTATTGTGGATGTTTCTAATAAAAAACCACTTATTACCGAAAGATTTGGTAATTGCAGCAACAATCCGCAGATAGATTACCGCAATCAAACCTTGACATTAACTTTTCCGCAAGGCGCAACAAACGATTATTAAAAAACCGGAGACAAGAAAGTTTGGCAATACTATAATGGAAAATTGAGAAGATTAAAATGATTTACACTATCAGGATATTCCAAACTTGACTCATCAAACACTCAAAGCGGGCGACACATTGTCGGAGATTGCCAAAGCGAAAAAGACCACGGTCGGCGAGTTGATGCGAGCCAATCCGGGACAGATCGGCAATCGCAATTTGATCTATCCCGGTCAAAAATTGATTATTACCGATAAAGGCGGAATCATCACGCCGCGTGAAAAGAAAGCACCGCAAGCAGACAAACCTAAACAGCCCGTTTCGTCTAAGTCAACCGAATCAACTCCGCCTAACACTGAAAACAACCCGAAAATTGAACAACCAAAGGTGACAAATAGCGGCAACACTTCATAAAGTCAAAGTGTTTCTTCATCAGGTTGGAAGGTTACTAAAGTTAGCTCAAACGATTTCTTTAACAGAAAGCAAAGTTTTACTGTGCTTGCCGCAGTTGTAATTGGTCAGGCTGAAGGCAACATCAACGAATTTGGCAAACCGACTAAAAATTATTTCGGGCATAAAGATCCAGGTGATGGAAAGTGGAACTTAGGTGCGTTTTCCTATGCTCCTCGAGGCGCGAACGCGCCTGTAGCTCATTCGCCCCAAGAAGCAGACGAAATATATCTTCGCACGCTTAAAGGCGGCGTAGAGGAGTACACAAACGCCCTGCAAAGCGCGGGTTTAGACTCCGAAAACATTTGGCTTCAATCAACTTATTTTGATGTGCTGAATTAAGCAGGCAGCCAAATTGCCGACAAAATGCTCGAATCAAAATCGCTTGAATATGTTAAAAAGAATGGTATATCGCCGGAAACGATGAAGGAATGGCGTATGCAGGCTTATATAGATAGAGATACAGGAAAGCGTTGGGTTAGAACAAGTGGAAGACTAAAAGGAATATTTTACGGAAGTGCCTTTAAGACTGATGAAAAACTAAGCCATGACCAAGACAGAAGAGGAAAGGCGATTCTTGCGATATTAAAGAATTTAGGTTTAATTCAAAGGTCTGAATCACACGCTCAATCCAAAGTTAATACAGTTACAAGTGTTTCTGATACACTACAAAATCCGTCGAAAGCAAAGATTTCAGATTCAAAGAAAACAGAGTTGACAAGAGCGGAAATAAAAATTCCTTATGTCGAACTAAAAGCAGAAAATAATATACGGCTTTCGCCCACGTTGGTTGAAAAACTGAAATATATTGCAGTTGAATATAAACAAGCAACAGGAAAGAATCTAACTATTACCGACGGTAATAGGACATCTCTCGAACAAAGTTATATGATTATTAGACAAATTAGAAAAGGCAAACTTGGCATCTACCGCCAGAAAGACGCTGCCATAGAAGTAGGGAAGGCTTATAATACCGCAAAGGCGCAAGGAAAATCTTATAAAGAAATTGCTCAAGATATAAAACTGGTTATTAAAAGTCAAATAGAGAGAGGTATTTACATTTCGCCGCATCTGACAAATAGATAATCCGAAAAAGATAGCTGTCAGAAAGCAAAGTGTGGTATATAATTTGTTTGTGAAAAACCTAAACCAACTTACTGACAGCAATTTGAAAAACTTATTCGGCTTTTCGGGAGCTATTTTAGCAAAGATGATGAAGATTGTCTTGCCGATTTTGGAAGCAGAGCGCGAA
>JACCVN010000159.1 GCA_013698165.1 Parachlamydiaceae bacterium
GTGTAGAAGCGTCTGACAGGTGATTGAAATGCAAATAATTTCCAATGATAAGGACATTAAGGACTTGAAAGTCCCTAATGTCCTTATCTCCTTTCTAATTACTCACTATCTCTGCTTAACACAGCTGCAGCGCCGGCTGCAAGTACGCCTGCCAAAAGATAGATCCATAAGTTAGACCATAAGCTCATTTTCAATATAGAGACACCTAAAGCAACTGCGGGATTGAACGCAGCCCCTGAAATAGCTCCAACAGCATATGCACCTACAAGCACAGTAAAACCGATAGCAAACCCATAAAAGGAATTACCGGCATTTTTCTTACCTGTAGCCACATTGATCACTACAAAACAAAGCGCAAATGTAAACAGAAACTCTGCCAACAACGCTTTCCATGGATCTAATTGCAATGCTGCAGGCGCAAAATCATCCTTAAGGTACATCACAGCAAAGGCTGCTGCAATCGCACCTAGCAGCTGAGCGACAATATAACCGATGAGACCTTCAACATTTAACTTTTTACGGAAAAATAGCGCCAATGATACAGCAGGATTGTAATGCCCACCCGAAACATGCACACCGGCATAAACCATCACTGCCAACACTGAACCAATCGCTAATGGAGCAAATGCCCCCGCGCTATTGGGGTTAAGCACGGTCATTCCAACCGTCAACATTAAAAAGAATGTCCCGATGAACTCATAAAGTAATTTTCCGATATTTGTTTTCATGCGATAGTAATCTCCTTACATAGGTAAACATCTTGAATAGCATGGAAAAGAGCAACGCCCTGATCCATCGGTTTTTGGAAAGTTTTTCTACCACTGATCAATCCCATGCCACCGGCACGTTTATTGATCACTGCCGTCCTGATAGCATCAAGCATATCATTTTTCCCTGAAGCCCCACCTGAATTTATCAGGCCAATACGTCCCATGTAATTATTGATCACTTGGTAGCGGCAAAGATCGATAGGATGATCACTGGCTAACTCTGTGTACATCTTTTCGCTGAATTTACCATAGCCTGATTTTTCCTTGTTGAGCGCTTTATACCCTCCATTATTCACAGGCAACTTTTGTTTAATAATATCAGCTTCAATTGTAACACCAAGATGGTTGGCCTGCCCCGTAAGATCGGCACTTTCATGATAATCGACATCGCCGACCTTAAAAGCGCCATTTCGCAAATAGCACCATAGGATTGTAGCAAGTCCAAGTTCATGAGCGTGCTTAAAAGCTTGAGAAATTTCGATAATTTGTCGATGACTTTCTGGCGATCCAAAGTAAATAGTGGCTCCCACGGCAACTGCGCCCATATCAAAAGCCTGTTTAACACCGGCAAACAAAATTTGATCGTAAGAATTCGGAGATGACAAAAGTTCATTGTGGTTAATTTTCAGAATGAAAGGTATCTTATGCGCATACTTGCGGGCCACTGCCCCTAAGACTCCTAAGGTTGATGCGACACCATTGCAACCTGCCTCCATTGCTAATTTCACTATATTTTCAGGATCGAAATAAATTGGGTTCGGAGCAAAAGACGCGCCAGCAGAATGTTCAATTCCTTGATCCACAGGTAATATTGAAAGGTATCCGGTCCCCCCAAGACGTCCATGATTGAACAAAGAAGCCAAATTGCGCACTACGGGAATAGAGCGGTCGCTATATATAAATGTTCGATCTATCCAATCACTTCCCGGCAGAATTAAAGACTCTTTACTAACAGTTTTGCAGCTATGATTTAAAAGCAGTTCGGCTTCATCGCCTAACTCCTTTTGAATATCTTTGTACCCAAACATAAAAAACTTCCTTTTTGAATCATTCATAATATATTGTAGACTAACAAACAACATGTTAGTTATTGTTATTTGTTAGTTAACACCCGAATTCCCCTAAAAGGCTTATTTTTAGAAGCTTAAGGCAATTGGAGAAAAACTCCCTACGTTTTTATAGAGATTTATATGAATGTGTTCATTGTTGTTTCACACTTAATTTTATGCTTGGTACTTATGCCTCACCATCTTCTTTCTGCAGAGCTGTCCGAACCTTCTTTTAAAACTATGGAAGAGGTTTCAAATGTAAAAATCCTCTCCCCAACTCTCTCAGACAGAAAAACAAAAAAAATCAAGTTGCTTAACGGCCTTGAAGCATACCTAATTTCTGATCCAAATACTGATCAATCTGGGGTAGCCTTGTCGGTAAATGCAGGCTCTTGGATGGACCCAGATGAATATCCGGGCCTGGCACATTTTCTTGAACATATGCTTTTTCTTGGC
Source organism: Parachlamydiaceae bacterium (assembly GCA_013698165.1). GTDB lineage: Bacteria > Chlamydiota > Chlamydiia > Chlamydiales > Parachlamydiaceae > JACCVN01. The sequence goes on from JACCVN010000159.1 coordinate 2,276, forward strand.
ACAAAAAAATACCCGGATGAAGCCTCCTTTTCAGGGTTTATTTCCGGCCATGGCGGTCTCACCAATGCATTTACTGCCAGCGACTTTACCAGCTTTATGTATTCTGTTGAAAATAGCGCTTTTCCCGAATCGTTGGACAGATTTTCAAGCTTCTTTATAGAACCTCTTTTCAACCCTTCTGGAGTCGCTAGAGAGTTGAATGCTATCGATCAAGAATTCGCTAAAAACTTTGAAGATGATGACTTTAGACTTTTTAGTGTCTTAAAGGAAATAGGCAATCCTCTGCATCCCAATTCACGCTTTAGCATTGGCAATTCTGAAACTCTACGCCATGTGTCAAGAGAAGTATTTATTGATTGGTACCAAAAACATTACAGTGCCAATCTGATGCGTCTGACGGCACTGTCAAACTTGCCCTTAGAACAGATGCAAGATCTGGTGGTCAAAGATTTTCAAGGAATTGTCAACAAAAACCTTGTTCCTGAAACTATTGAACTGCCTTTAGTCTCTAATACCACTAAAGACAAAATTCTTTATGTAACACCTTTAAAGAACATTCAGAAATTACTCATTATCTGGGATCTGCCTCTAGAGCTTCATTCGGTCAAAGCTGATCAGGCTCCTGCAGTCGTCTGCCAGGTTTTGGGCCATGAGGGCTCTCATAGCCTCCTTGAAATCTTAAAAAAAGAAAACCTGGCCGAAACCATCGCTTGCCAAGCGATCGACATCGGTGGTCAAAACCAAGAGCTTTTCATCGAAGTCGGTCTAACATCGCAAGGTGTTAAGGAAATCAATAAAGTCATTAAACGAGTCTACCAAACGATCGCCAAACTTAGAGCCAATGGACTTCCGGCCTATCTCTTTGACGAAATCCAACAGCTTGCTCGCATCAACTATCAATATCAATCCCAAGAAGGTGTCTTTCGAACGATGATGATGCATGGCAGTCAAATGATGGAAGGTGATTTTAACGGTTACCCCGAGACCAATATGATCCCACAAAAATATAATCCAGAAGCTATCATCAAGGTTGTCAACCAACTGACTCCAGAAAATGCTGTGACAATTGTCATGGCCCCCACTTTACTGACGGGCGTTCAACCCACAATGAAAGAAAAATGGCTTAGCGTCCCATATGCTATTAAAACAATCCCTTCAGATATCTTAACCTCATGGAAGCTCCCGGAAGACGATTCAGATATTAATTTACCGGTAGAAAATCCTTTCATTCCTCAGAAGTTGAATCTTTTTTACGAAAGCCCTACAGCAAAAGTTCTCCAGACTTTCAATAAGCCTGTAAAAATCCTTGATAATGACCATGGGAACATTTACTACAGCCAAGACAATTACTTTAGGCTTCCTTACTTAAGCTTATTGCTAAATGTTAAAACACCCGAAGTTGATGCCGGTATACCCAACAAGTGCGTGATGGCTGACCTATATGTTGAATTAATGAAAAATATTTTGTCCCCTTTAAACTATTCTGCCACAATTGCTGGTCTCAGTTACGAAATCAAAAGGGATAATTTTGGCATCATTTTTAATATCCAAGGCTATAGTGACCAAGCTCCTTTACTACTTGAAACAATTCTGAAACAGATTAAAAGCGTGACTTTTGATGAGCAGAATTTCAAAACTCAAAAGGATATTCTCCTTCGAAGCTACCAAAATGAATCTTTAGCAACGCCATTGCACCAAGCTCAGGAGCTTCTTAAAAGCGCCATTTACAAAAAATATGTCAGTCCAAAAGCTTTAGCCAATGCGATTAAAAAGGTAAGCTTCGAATCTTTTAATGAATACGCTAATAAAATTTTTTCCAAGGCTTATCTTGAAGGAATGTTCTACGGGAATCTTACCGAACCCCAAGCACGCCAATTTTCCGATCTGTTCATAACAACTTTAAATTCCCTTCCCTACCCCAAAAAGAATCATAAGTCTCAAGAGATGATTGTTCTCCCAGCAAATAAAGGCCCATTTTATCTGGAAGCAAATATCAAAGTTCAAGGTAACGCAACGATCCTGGCAGTGCAAAATGGCGCATTTACTTTTACCAAAAGAGCCGCACAGCAAATACTTATGGAAGCGATAAGCGATCCCTTCTTTACAACTCTCAGGACCCAACAGCAAACAGGCTACCTCGTCGACACTTCCGCATATGAACTTGAAAAGCAACTCTTCTGCTTGTTCTTCACACAATCCAGCACTCATGACCCCAGAGATCTCTTGGCGCGTTTTGAACTGTTCACAGAAACATTTTTGAAAAATACGGCAGAAAATATTCCAGTAGAAAGCTTTAACAACTTAAAGAATGCCTTTCTCTCTAAGCTTAAAATGCCAGCAAAAAATATGAATGAAATGGGCAAGCTTTTAAATCTATTAGCTTTTACATATGACGGAGACTTTAGCCGCATCGAAAAGCGAATTGAAAGCTTTCAAAAACTCAGCTACGAAGACTTTTTACCAATGACCCAAGAGCTTCTTGGCCGCAGTAACAAAAGACGCCTAGCCATCCTGATCAATGGCGCCAACGCAAACCAAAACTTCAACTTCCTGCACCTCAAAAACCTAATGGAATTGCGCAAACTCAGCACCTACACAACCCCGGAAAATACTCCGTAAACTACGTAGCCTGCTGCGTCTCGCAGCAGGTAACCAACAAAAACGTGACATTAAAAATGTATTGATGAATTGCTTTAAGCCTAACAGCTTTCGCCTACTGCGAGACGCAGCAGGTAACCAACAAACGTGACAATAAAAATGTAGGGATGAATTGCTTCAGCCTAACAGCTTTCGCCTGCTGCGAGACGCAGCAGGCTACGTAGTAGCTCGGCATCTAAATACCGAGCTACAATTTCCAAAAACTAATTGCTAGCTACGCAGAGATACACATTATTGTTGTGCACATTCTGAAACACGTGGCTTACTTGAATTGCTATTTTGTTCTGTAAAAGTCGGTTCAATCTCACATGTTACCATAATTTCTTTCATCTTTATTAATTGGTCTTCAGGAAATTCATTGTTAGCAATGAGTTCTTTGAAAAAAGCTTGAGTTTCTTCTTTTAAATTTGGAACTTTTACCAGGATAATCCGGTTTGCTGAATACAATAGTGGAAATTTTACGAGTAAGATTATCCACTATACACCCTTCCACAGGATGTAGGCAGGTAGGGCAGGTGTGCCCTTCTTCCACTTTCCAACTTTCAATAATATTTGGTCCAAACCTTT
>JACCVN010000167.1 GCA_013698165.1 Parachlamydiaceae bacterium
GCCTGCTGCGTCTCGCAGCAGGTATTAGACTAGACGTTCCCTTAACAGACTCTCTTGATGCCTGGTGCGAGACGCAGCAGGCTACATGTAGCAGGCTACAGATTGATTTTATTCCTCACACTTACAAACGCTGCGGTTTGAAACTTTACAGCAGTTTGCCATCATTTGCTTTTCCCAAAAAGGGGCATAAAAAAATGCGCCATCGGCAGGATTGATGTCGGTAATTTGCATATGGTTGATATCAAGACCTTCCATAAACCCTAATATCAGTGCCGCGTTGGTGACATACACATTCGCAAAGTCACCGCCACCTACATCGTGATCGCTCTTCCCTGCTAAGTTTGCCACTGCACCCACTAATCCATCGCGTGTAAAGTGCTTTTGATTGTCAAACATGCTTGTCAATTGATAACCGAATATATTACCTACACCAACGATGATTGTTTGAGGGGCATTGATTTTCTCTTTGATGACCAGATCAACCTTTTGAGCAAGCCTTTGGGCATGCGCGTTGGCTTGCATGATTTCTTTGACATTGAGAGGGTTAGGTGTATTGATATGATTGATCTCTTTGTCCTGAATTTCCGCAATAACAAAATTCTTAAATGGTGTGGATGCTTCATTGCCACGATAGATAATAAGATCACCTTTATGGTCGGCAGTTGTCAACTGGAGGCTGCCTCCGCCAATGTCCCAAACAATGAGATTTGAAGGCTGTACGCCAAATTGTGATTGTACTGCCTTAAAAGCAAGCTCTCCTTCAAGTCCTTGGTCGATCACATTCACTACAATGCCTGTTTGGTCATAGATCCTTTGAATGAATGCCTCAGAATTTTTTGCTTTACGGAAAGCCGCTGTAGCAACAGCAATCACTTTTTCAGCGCCATGCTTTTTCGCAATTTCAATGGATTCTTTCAGGGAATTCATTCCGATATCCATTGCTTCATTATCAAATACACCTTCTGGTGATTTGGAAAGTTTTTCTTGGTAGGGAGTCGTGAATGACTTGCTTTCCAAAATATTTACGATCTTATTTGTTTCTAGATCCACTTCTGCAACACGTAATTTTGTAGCTCCAGATCCGATATCTAAAGCTGCACGCACAGTTGTGGCAGCAGTTAAGGTTGTGGGCAAAATGCCCATAAGACTTGTAATTAGGGCCAGAGTGAAGATATTTTTTCTAATAAAATTCATATATTAATCCGATTGGTTTTTTTTGTAACTAATTAGTTGAAATTAGAAATATTATCGCACAATAGATTTATTTAGTCAAGTGCTATGAAGGGTAATGTTATTAAATTTTGTGGGAATAAATTTGAAATTAAATTATGATAATAAATGGATGGTTTTTAAAGAAAATGTAAGGTTATTTAGAGCAAAATAACTAGCAAGTAGGACAAGTAGATTTTACTATTGAGGTGTGGTTAGCCATGCTTAAATTACAATTCTTGCCCAAAACGTAGCTTGGCATTCCAATGCCGAGTTTGGAGTGCCCAAAGTAAAAATTATACAAACCTGGAGTGCAACTCTTCAGTCTAAACATCTAATTATCAGCGTCCAAACTCGACATTGGAATGACGAGCTACTGTAGGCTGCTGCGTCTCGCAGCAGGAGTCAAAGATTCTGTGATGGGCATTATATGGCACCTGCTGCGAGACGCAGCAGGCTACAGGAGCATGCCAAAATAAAGTTTATGCAAACAGGCAAGGCATAGTCAGCTAAACGTTTAATTATCAACGTCCAAACTCGACATTGGAATGACGAGCTACTATAGCCTGCTGCGTCTCGCAGCAGGAGTCAAAGATTACTTGTATCCAGCTTTTTCTGTCCAACGTGAGATTTGTTCCATTAAGCTTCCAAAGCCTTGGAATAATGAATTTGGAGTTTCGTTCTTTTGTTCAGCAGGTAGATTTTTGGTGATCTTTTCTTCAACTTTTTTATCAGATTTAATCCGATTTTTGATATCCATCAGAATCATTTTTACATCTTGTGTATATGTCTGAAAATCCTCTTGACCTGAGAGAAGCTCACGGAACTCTCGGTTGAGATCTTCCTGTTCTTCCTGTTTAATATTGGAAATGATCTCTCTTAGATCTTGAAAGCCTAAAGTTAACTCCTTTAGATCCTTATTTGTTTCTTCTCTGGGATCGTTCTGATCGACATCCTTAGAAAGATTTTTTGCAGAAGTACGGATTTGCTGGATAATAGACATGAATTCTTGTCGCAAAGTCATAAAATTCTCCTTGGCTTAAAAGGTAATTTATGGGCATTTGACAGAGTGAATAAGTCGATCAAGACCTATCCTTCTAATTCTCTGTAATCGATTTCAATATCGTTTGTCAAATGTTTATTTTGATTTTTAAGGATATCGTATCATAGTTTTAGGAATAAGGCTGGGGAAGGAAGATTTACAAAATACATTATATCTTAACATAAGAGACAATTCCAAAATTCTGATCAAACTTTTGAAATTGTCTCAGGAAGGCTGCAGCTAAATGCAGCAGCCCTTATTATACAATCACAGTTTATTATTTTTTGAATTCAAAGATTACTTTCTTTCCATCACAAATATCAGCTTCATCTTGAATTTTGCCTTCTTCAAGAATTATGTTTTGTTTAAGAAGTTTTTTTTCATTTCCTTTTTTTATTTTTCGTAAGCAATCTCTTTTGAGTATTTTCATTGCTAATGACGTCTCTGTAATCATGCAAATGGACTTAATTACTGGTTTCCTTTCATTATTAATCGTGCTAACATTAACATTCTCTAGTTTTTTGAGAAATTCTAAAATCATTTCAGGTTGTATTGCGTCATCATCCAACAGGCTCTCAAGCAGAGCACTTAGGTCCTGTTGGGATTTCGATGAAATAGCTCCATAAGTAGAAAAATCAGGATTATCCAGAACGGTAAATTTAATTTCAGGAAGATCAATTCCCGCAAATGTACAATTGATAAAACCTCCTATATGAGATGATACTTTTTCTAATCGTGTTGGTGAAAACAAGTGCCTTACAGGCGTCCAAGAAATTATGGTACTTACAACAGGGTAATCAATAACTATGTTATTTACATCCGCAATCAGATTTGTTCCAGCTGTCCCAAAAGGTCGAATAAGCGCACCTGCAATTTTTGCCGAGCTCGGTCCAAATTTTCCTTTAATAGAAATCGTTGTATTTTTATGCCCTTTCGGAAGGTTTTGTAATTTTGCTTTGCAAATCTTAAATTCCTCATCAAGATCAGTTTCGACCGTAGCTCTTAAGGTCTTTCGGGCGAGATGAGCCATTTTCGCTGCAGGGGTCGTACTATAATACCCAGCAACAAGACCCCCGCAGGCTCCTAGAGGCCCGAAAGTTACAAATCCAACACCAACTCCTGTAATTAAAGCACCCACTGTACCCACTCTCATAGATTCTGTTCCAAAGTCTTCATTTTGTATTTCTGCTACAGCTGATTTATGTCCAAGTTTTGTTTTTACATCCAGTTCTTCTACTATGTCTTCGAGAAGATGAATTTTTGCGCCTTGCTCATTAACCTTATCTTCTGTTTCTTTAAGTTTGTTCTCTGTATGTTTATTGAACTCTATGATTTCATTATATTTTTTTTCAATAATTTGAAGTTTAGTCCAAATTTCAACGAAATGGTCATTTAACTTCACTACGCTACCTCTTACATTTAAGGCACTATTCATATGGCGAGTGGCTTCTATTTGATGATCTTGTGCATCTGAAGAAAGGCAGATAATTTCATTAATTTTTGCTTTAATTTCTCTAACAAGATTTTCAATTTCATCCCTGCTTAGGTTTGAATCTTCTATCTTAGACATATCAGTTTGAAAGATTGTTAAAAGCTTAATCTGTTTTCTGAGCACATCACAAGCTTTATTAGAAGAGTTTAGAGCGTTCGAAAGGGCTTCATATTGACTTTCTAAGTCGTTTTTAATATTTATTTGAAGGGCTAGGCCATTGTTGATATTAGCATGAAACTCTTGAGTAGTGTTGGCAAGCTGATTATTTAAGAAGTTAATCATTGCTATTGAGCTATTTAATTCTTCCTTTATTTGATTTTGCGTTTCGATAGCTTCGTTGATTGTCTTTTTTGCTAATTCATTTTTTTTCGCAAGACTTTCAAAAGTATTTTTAATGATCTTCAAATGGTCGCTTGCACCCCTGTCATTTATATAATTTTTATACATTTTAAAAGCTTCATTCATACTAACGGCCACGGCCACAGCGCCTATAACCGGCTGTAAGTACCCCCCACTGGCAGCACTCGTTAGGCCTGTACCTAGGGTTGTTAAAGCAGAGAATACTGTTGTGCCATTATGATGCGCAAAATCTGAAGCCATGGTGAAGAGAGAATTTAAAGCACCCAAATGGTCTTTAGTTTCGATATCTTCTTCAAAATATTCTTCAATTTCTTGTAAAATTTGGTCTTCTTTTTTTAAAGAATTAAGGTTTTCATTGTTAATTTCATTTTTGTATTCGGTTGAGCTTTCAGATGATTCAGTTTCTTCAAGATTTAATATAAAAGGTTCTTTTAGTTCTATTTTAATTGGGCTGTGCGTCGTTGAGCCTGAATTAGATAGGCAGCCATGAGAAACTGAGGAGGTGCTTAGCCCTGAGCTGTTCATAAATTGTGTTTTATTAACACAAATTGAAATTTTCTTTTGCACGTCTTCTCGCTTTTCACGTATTGAACTTAACAAACACTCAGTTTTTTCTGAATCTTTATTCTGAAGTGCATTTATCTCGCTGTTTTTTTCAAATTTGAATTCGGGTGAACTTTTAGATAAGTCCATTATTTTTTTTTCAAGTTTAATTGGCTTCTTCGTGCCAGTGCTTGAATTGTTTAAGCAATTTGGAGTTATTGCAGAACTGCTGATGGATGAAATGTTCTCATTTTGCTTATTTTTACTTTCAAATCCATTTTTTGTAAGTGGAAGGACTATACGCGTATTTTGTTCTTCTTCTATTGTTGTAGTGATACTTCGACTGCCTCTGCTTGAGTTATTGCAAGGACTTGTATTCATAATAATGATCCCTTATGTTTTTTTATTTTAAAAATTATTTGTGCAAAGTTTTCTGAGCCTCAGTAGGCTCCTGAGTACGAATTTGTTTGCAATAATTTATAAAAATGTTAATCAGAATTATTCTATTGGATATGCTGAATATAAGTCAATGTGAAATATAAACAATTGTTGGTTAATCTTTGATAGATATAAATAATTGTTTAATAAAGCCGCAGAGCATCTTTGCTAATAGTCAGAACTACTGCTATCGCGGATGTAGAAAGAGCAAGTGAGGGGTAAGCTTTTCAGAATATTCTAAACAAACCTTGAAGACAATTTCAAAAGTCTGATCAGACTTTTGAAATTGTCTCCGGAGGGCTGAAGCTAGAAGCAGCAGCCCATATTATGAAGCACTATCAAATTTTATTATTTTTTGATTTCAAAGATTATAGCTTTACCTATTTTTTCACATTCAATTTTTTCTTCTTGAATTTTGCTTTCTTCAAGAATTCTTTTTTGATTTTCTCTTTCTATTTTTTGTGCGCATACTTTTTTGAGAGTTTTCATAGCTTTAGATTTTTCTGAAATCATGCAAACACATTTAGTCATCGATTTTCTTTCATCATCAACCCCTTTAACATTAACTTTCTCAAGTTTTTTGAGAAATTCTAAAATCATTTCCGGTGGTACTGAATCTTCATCCAACAGGCTAAGAAGTAGAGCGCTAAGCTGCAATTGGAATCTAACTGAAATAGCTCCATAAGTAGAAATATTGGGATTATCCTGAACGATAAATTCAATTTCAGGAAGTTCAATTCCCGCAAATGTACAATTGATAAACCCACCTTTATGGGATGATATTTTTTCTAATGGTGTAGGTGAAACCCACGAACTAAAAGGTGTCCATGAAACTATGCTACTCGCAAGAGGTGAAGAAATAATTGTGTTATTCAAATCCGCACTCAAATTTTTTCCACCTGTTCCCCAAGGTCGCAAAAGACTTAATAATGTTTTAGCCGTGCTCGCTCCAAATTTACCGTCAATAGTGATCGTTGTATTTAGATTAATTTTGGATAAGTTTTGTAATTTCGCTTTGCAACTCTTAAATGCCTCATCAAGGTCAGTTTCGGTATAGGCTTTCAAGGACTTACGGGCAATATGAGCAAGTTTGACAGCAGGGCTTATACCACAAATCCCAACAGCCAAAACTCCGACCAAAGCTCCTGGAGGGCCAAAAGTTACAAATCCAGCTCCCAATCCTGTAAGCACAGCGCCCATTCCACCCCAATTAACAGATTCTGTTCCAAAAGTTTCTATTTGTTTTGCCTCTTCTGTGGCATCTTGTCCAATTTCAATAAGGATTGCCTGATCTTCAATAATGTCATTTGCAGTATCAAGTTTTGTACCGAGATGATCAACTTTATTTTCCGTATCTTTAAGCTTGTTCCCTATATCTTTATTTAATTCCTGCGCTTCTTTATATTTTTGTTCCAAAGTTTGCAGCTTAACAATAACTCTCAAGTATTGATCATTCAAATTAAGTAATGCACCTCGTATATTTAGGGCGCTAAGCATATGGTGTGTTGCTTCAGTCTGATGGTCTAGTGCTTCTGACGAAAGAGCGATGATCTCATTAATTTTTGCCTTAATTTCTTTGATCCGAATTTCAGCTTGCTCTTTGCTAGGGCTTAAATATTCCTCGTTAGACATATAAGCTTGAAATTCTTTTAAAAGCTTAAGCTGCTTTCTTATAATGCCACAAGCTTTTTGAGATTCATTTAGGGCGTTAGCTATGGCTTCATATTGACTTTCCAATTCTCCTTTAATGCTCATTTGAATATCCAACGCGTTGTTGATATTCTCATGAAACTCTTCTGTCGTGTTTGCAAGCTGATTGTTTAAGAAATTGATTTTTTCAATTGTACTACTTAAATCACCCTTTATTTGTCGTTGCTTTTCGATAGCTTCATCGATCGTCTGCTTTGCAAGTTTATTTTTCTTTGCAAGACTCTCAAAAGTACTTTCGATAATTTTCAAAGGGTCAATTGCACCCTTATCATTCACATATTTTTTATACATCTTATAGGCTTCATTCGCGCTCACAGCAATAGCCACAGCACCAATAACCGGCTGTAAGTAACCATCACTTGCAGCACTGGCAATACCTGTACCTAAGGTTGTTAAAGCAGAAAATATTGTTGTGCCATTAATATTTGCAAAATCAGAGGCCATGGTGAAGAGTGTATTAAATGCGCCTAAGTGTTCTTCAGTAGCGATGTCAGCGTTCACAAATTCTTCTGTTTCTTCCAAAATTTGATCTTGTTCTTTTAAACCATTGGCATTGATGTTGATTTTTTCAATTTTGTATTCAGTTGAACTTTCTGTAGAGTCTGTTTCCTCTATTTCAATTTTATTTATTTCAGTTTCCTTTTTCTCAATTTTTATTATGATGTTCGTAGGGTTGCTTGTGTTTGACAAACATATACTATTTACTGGAGAATTCGTTGAACTACTAATTGTTGAACTGCTAATTGTTGAATTGCTAATTGTTGAATTGCTCATAACTTGTGTAGTTTTAATGTTACATTCAGACATTTTTTCTTTAACTTCTTCTCGGTCTTTGCGTAATTTTGAAACGATATGAGTTTTTGTTTCTGGCTCTTTATCTATTGTGATAGTGGTAGATCCTGTATAGGAGCTTCTACAAAAGTTTAAATTATTCATTTTATATTCCTTAGTTTGTTACTCTTAGTTTAAAAAAATTATGCTTAAAAAAATAGGCAATAATAAAAATATAAATTTATTTTTTAATAAGTAATCATTATAAATCAAATGCTGAATAGATGTCAATAGTTTATATGGTGTTTATATGGTGTAGAATCAGAAATGAGTTGAATATTTATCGTGCTTGCGATACAAT
>JACCVN010000032.1 GCA_013698165.1 Parachlamydiaceae bacterium
AGTTGATCGAAGGATTGCTTAAAGAAGGCATCACCATCCTATGGAGCACTGCCTATCTCGATGAAGCTGAGCGCTGCGACAAAGTTCTTCTGTTGCATGAAGGTAAACTCCTTTTCCAAGGCCCTCCGCAAGAAATGACCGACAAATTAATCGGCCATACTTTCAAAATCACAGGGATCAAAGAACATGTTCGCAAGCGTCTTTTAACTGCTTTACAGCAACCAGACGTCATCGATGGAACTATCCAAGGGCATGACCTACGTTTGGTTGTTCGCGAAGAAAAAGATCTTCCGCCAATCTTACACGGCGAAAAGATCGTTTCTGTACCCCCGCGCTTTGAAGATGCTTTTATCGAGATTTTGGGCGGAGGTCCCGGTGGGAGTTCAATTTTGGCAGATAAAGTGACCGTAATAAAAAACGGTCGCCAGGATGTTATTCAAGCTGAAAGGCTCACCAAAAAATTTGGAAGCTTTGTAGCCGCTAATAACATTACATTTACAGTCAAAAGAGGAGAAGTTTTTGGGCTTTTAGGTCCCAATGGAGCTGGCAAGTCCACAACATTTAAAATGCTTTGTGGAATCCTGAGACCTACTTCAGGAAAGGCATTTGTCAATGGCAAGGACTTGCAAAAAGCTTCGGGAGAAGCCAGAGCGCAAATTGGATATATGGCCCAGAAATTTTCGCTTTATGGCAACTTAAGCGTGCTTCAAAATCTCGATTTCTTTTCCAGCATCTACAACCTCAAGGGTAAAGATAGAGAACAGAAAGTCGATGAGATGATCGATATTTTCAACTTGCAGCCTTATCTGGATTTTTCAGCGGAAAAGCTGCCACTAGGTTTTAAACAGCGGCTAGCATTATCATGCGCCGTGATGCATCGTCCCGAGGTTCTTTTCCTCGACGAACCGACAGCGGGTGTTGACCCAATTACTAGACGCGAATTTTGGAATCACATTAACGGACTTGTTGAAAAGGGTGTTACGGCTATTGTGACAACCCATTTTTTAGATGAAGCAGAATTTTGCGATCGCATTGCCTTAATATACCAATCGCATATTATCGAGATCGGCTCTCCAGATGAGTTAAAAATTAAAGCTAATGTTCCAAATGTTGCCCAGCCAACTTTGGAGGAGGCGTTTATACAACTGATCCTGAATTACAAGAAGCAATCAAATGTTTAATTCCGGAAGTTTCCGCCGCATAAAAGCGATGATGATCAAAGAATTTTATCAGATCATCCGCGACCCTAGTAGCATACTTATCGGCATAGCCATGCCGCTTATGCTTTTGTTTTTATATGGATATGGGCTTTCTTTAGACATTGATCATTTACCCATTGGACTAGTGCTCGAAGACACATCTCCGGACGCGCAAAGCTTCGCTAACGCATTGACCCATTCACGTTATTTCAGCGTAAAAGTTGTTAGAGATCGTCGTGAACTTGTTGATGGAATTACCAGCGGGCAAATAAGAGGCTTTGTTGTCATCCCTGCGTATTTTAGCGCTTTTCGTCAAAAGCCTTCGACACTTGCACCCATTCAGGTGATTGCCGATGGCAGTGAACCCAATACGGCTAATTTTGTACAAAATTATGTGCAGGGAGTATGGACCACATGGCTAGCAGAAGAATCTATTAGTGATAACCTGCAAGGCCTACCTCAGATAACTTTAGTGCCGCGATTTTGGTATAATGAAGAGCTTGAAAGCCGTAATTTTCTAATTCCCGGATCTCTCGCGCTTATTATGACGCTCATTGGAACATTGCTCACTGCGCTTGTGGTAGCTAGGGAATGGGAAAGAGGAACGATGGAAGCATTGATGTCGACGCCAATCACAACCACAGAACTGATCCTAGGTAAAATTATCCCCTATTTTGTTTTTGCAATGCTTTCAATGGCGCTATGTACGGCAATTGCCGTGTTATTTTATCATGTGCCTTTCAGGGGTTCTTGGATGATTCTAGCACTAACGACAGGAATATTTTTGATATCTGCTTTGGGACTTGGCCTCTGGATTTCAACAGTCACCCGCAATCAATTTGCCGCGGCTCAGGCGGCACAGGTAGCCGCATTTCTGCCTGCATTTATACTGTCCGGGTTTATTTTCGAAACTTCTAGTATGCCTTGGCTCATTCGAATGATCAGCGCCCTGCTTCCCGCAAGATATTTTGTTTCAAGCCTGCAGACTCTTTTCCTTGTCGGGAATGTTTGGTCTTTACTGCTTACAAACATGCTCGTCATGGCACTGATGGGCATGTTTTTTATTGCTATTACCGCCAGCATAACCGTTAAACGCTTAGATTAATTTATGATTAATAGAATTATTGCTCTCATAATTAAAGAATTCCATGCGATCTGGCGCGATAAAAAAAGCCGAGCAGTGCTCATTGTCCCTCCGATCATCCAACTATTTATCTTTGCCTTTGCTGCTACGCTGGAGGTCAAAAATGTTACAATTGGAGTTATTAACCGCGACTCTGGAAGGCAGTCCATTGAACTCGTAGAACGCCTGCAGGGAACTCCTATGATCTCACATGTGGTTTTTTTGCCGACAATAGAATCCTCCAAAGATTTTATCGATAATCAGAGAGGCATTGGCGTCATCTCCATTGATTCACAATTTTCTAAGAACCTCCTTACACAAAGAGTAGCGAATGTTCAACTGCTCCTCGATGGTCGCAAATCCAATGCTTCCCAAATTTTTGCGGGATATGTCGCTACAATTATCGGTCAGTATAATCTCGATTATGCTATGCAAGCAGGGATACAACTGCAGCCCACAGAGCTGGTACCACGAAACTGGTTTAATCCCAATCTTCTCTACTATTGGTTCAATATACCTAGTCTTAGCGGCATACTAACCCTCCTTGTGGCCTTAATATTAACAGCCCTTTCAGTTGCCAGGGAAAGGGAACTTGGAACATTCGATCAGCTGTTGGTTTCGCCGGTATCATCGGTAGAGATTTTAATCGGCAAGCTACTGCCATCCATCTTCATCAGCATGCTTGAAGGTTCATTTATTATTTTTGCAGCAGTTTTTATTTTTAACATCCCTTTTACAGGCTCTCTAGTACTGCTTTACTTAAGCATGTTCCTATTTGTCAGCTGTATCGTCGGTGTAGGCTTATTCATCTCTTCACTATGTAAAACACAACAGCAGGCAATTTTGGGTTCTTCATTATTTATGACTCCCTCAATTATTTTATCCGGTTTTGCCACCCCCATAGAAAATATGCCCGCTTGGCTACAGCCATTTACATATTTAGTGCCCTTACGCTATTACTTAATAATTGCCAAGGGGATATTCCTTAAAGAAATGCCTATTGATCTTGTTTTGAGTAATCTTTGGCCATTGGCGATCATCGCCGTATTGACCCTTTGGGCGGCGACATGGTTTTTCCACCACAAGCTGGAATAATCCGGGCGGTTAACGATCAAAAGTTGCTCAAAATAAACTCCCACAGAGCCCACAGAAAACGCAGAGAGGGATAGTTTTATATTGTGCCGCGTTCTAAGCGTTAAAACGCTGGTATTCGTCCACGACAAGCTTCCAGATATGCTCGGCACGTTTTTTGCGAAGCTCATGCTTATCTATGCATTCGCTGCCTGGAAAGTTTTCCATATCGATCTCATTGCCAAAAGAAAGATGGATTGGAGTACATTGCGCATGCCTGCGTTCCCCCAATTCCTTTTCAATGCTGGACGGTGGAGGCAATAAATTGTAGGTTGCTAAAGCTAAAGGATAAAAATGACAGTGGCACTGTGATTGCCTTGCAATGAGACGGAACATCTCAATGCTTTGTGGATCAAAGTTAGCCACTTCAACTTTTCCATTTTTATTGGGACGATCTCTACCTCCGCTAGGTGCGACGTAGATAATTTTTCCTCCACTGGAAAGCAGGGTTCCCAGCAAATGCATGGCTTTTTTGTTGTGGAGAAGTTTATCAGATTTTCTTTCTGGAGGATTATCAATGTGTTTTTTTGAGAAGATGCAAAGTAGATTACATCCCTTACTAAAAGGGATCGCTAGTGGATCTGAAATGACCCTATCGCCTGCTATAAAAATCATTGATTTAGCAAGAAAGTTATAATTTTTTTCTAATAGTAATGCGATTGCCTGCGGATCCGGCTCAGTTTGATGATTTGCCAGCAAGATCACATTTTCGCCTTTGGCAAGCTGGTCTGTCATCTTGTCAAGTTGCTCGGAATTATACACTTTTGATTCTTCAAAAATCACCAGTGGGCGAATGAGGTCCAGGCCGAATTGATAAAAATCGAAAGGTGCTGTGATACGTTCATGGTATGCCTCAAATTTGGAAGGATTTTGAAGCTCTTCTACAATCAACTCTAAAAATTGATTTAAAATCGGCGCATGAGTAGCAATATTAGTTTTGTTTTGACGCAAAGCCTCTACATAGCTATCAAAGAATTTTTGCAAACAATCGCCAAGTTTTTTTGGAAGTTTCCCTTCATGAACATAACGATCTATATTTTTTTTTAAATCCATGGGATATACTCTACTTTATACCTCAATCTTGACGTTATTGATGGCAGACAAAAAACGGAAATCATTGATGTGGAGATCGTCATCAGTTAAAAATTCTAAACGCGCATTCATCCCATCGGACAATTGGAGGAGATAGGTTTTGTCGATGCCTTTCAAATAGTTATCTAGTTCAGGATGTGTAACAAGCTTAATGGCATGCTGCTGTTGGCATTGGATCACTTTTTTCAAAGCGCGTTCAATTTCAATGGAGACACTTTCATGTGTCTTCACAAGGCCGCTACCCATGCAATAAGGGCATGTCGTAAAAATTGTTTGAATGACCGACTCACGATTGCGCTGCCGAGTCATTTCTATGAGGCCGAATTCACTCATCCCAAGAATTGTACATTTGGCCGAATCTTCTTTCATGCATTCCTTCAGTCTATCTAAAATGCGCCTCTGGTTTTTCCTTAGGCGCATGTCGATAAAGTCGCAGATGATCAGTCCCCCAATATTACGCAAACGCAATTGGCGAGCAATCTCTTCGGCGGCCTCAAGGTTAATGCGCACCAACGTCTCTTCAACATTGCCTTTGTTGCCACTGCTGCGGCCGGAATTCACGTCAATAGTGTACATGGCTTCTGTGCGATCAAAGAATAAGTATCCGCCACTGGACAGCCAAATTTTACGGCGCAAGGTTTTTTCGATTTCCCTTTCAACATTGAACCTTTCAAACATCGGGATCTTATCACGGTAGTATTCTATGCGCAAGGCATGCTCATTAGCGTACCGCTCAAAGTACTGCTTGCATATTAGATATGTGGGATAGTCATCGATGAGGACACGTTGGTATCGCTTGTCAATGGCTGTGATTAGCGCTCTCTTGATCAGATCGGATTCAGCGTAAAGTAAGGTAGGATGCGTCGCCTTATTAAAGTTTTCGACAATTTTTTCCCAAATGCCCAAAAGGTCGTGCGCTTCGGCGATAAGCATCTCAGGAGTTGCTAGTGCACTTGCTGTCCGGCAGATAAGCCCCATGTCTTTGGGCATTTCAAAGGCGCGTATGAGTTTTTTTAGTCTCTCTCTAGAATTGCGGTCATCAATTTTTCTGGACACGCCACGGTGTGAGGAGTTTGGCAAAAGGACTAAATAGCGACCGGCAATAGAAATATTAGATGTTAGGCGCGCACCCTTGGTTCCAATAGGTTCTTTGACAACTTGCACAAGAACGGGCTGGTCAATCTTCATCACTTGTTCGATATCGACATTCTGTGAACTTTTTGTACGCGGTTCAGTCGAATGATCAAGGTCAAAATCCATATCAAAAATTTCTTCAAACTTCTTCGTATTTTCAATAATATCAGAAATATGAATAAATCCATTTTCACCTTCATCGATATCGATGAATGCCGATTGAATGTTATGCAAAATATTCGTTACGCGCCCTTTATAAACATTACCTGTGAGCTGACGTTCTTTTTTACGTTCGATGATCAAATCATACAGCACGTTATTTTTTAAATGGGCGCAGCGAATTTCTTTCGATTCAATATTCAGGAGAATTTCATGCATCTGGCGGCCTTACAATGTGTATAGTGGTTCACGTAAATCTTAGGTGATAGAGACGATCTTTTCCAGTAAAAACTCAAAGTGAGGGAATTTGCTGGATAAAAATCACGATTTCAAGCTAAAATATGCTCCATATGGATGACTCATTTAAAATTTTTATCGAGCAATTGCGCGACGGCCGGACAGAAGAGATCGAAGAATCTCACTCTCCCGACTTTCTCGACATCAATGAAGACGAGCTTAAGTTTAAGCGCGATGTACTGTTCGAAGGGCAAGCTTATCTTGCAGATGATAATTTACTCATCCATTTAAAGATTGAAACCTTTGCGACTGTCCCCTGCTCAATTTGCAATAATCCCGTAGAAGTGAAAATTGAAATTCCAAATTTTTACCATATGGAACCCGTTGCCGAGATCAAAACCGGCACCTTTGATTTTGCAGAAGTCCTAAGAGAAGCAATCTTGCTTGAAGTCCCTCGCTTTGCCGAATGCGGAAATGGCCAGTGCCCAGAAAGAGAGAAAATTGCGAAATTTTTGAGGGAAAAGCCTGAAGCCGATGATTTAGGCAATGATGATGGCTATCAACCTTTTGCTAATATCGATCTTGATAAATATAAACCGACGACATGATCGCAAGAGTCAAAAATCTTGCCCACATCATTATCTTACTGTGAAGGAGTCTTAAAATGGCAGTACCAAGAAACCGACTATCAAATGCTCGGAAAAATTCTAAGCGCGCGCACCATGCCAAAAAACCTAAAGCGACATCATTGTGCACTCAATGCCAATCGCCTAGATTACCACATACAATCTGCATGTCTTGCGGTGCTTATGGCGATAAAATTGTTATCGAGAAAAAGTAATCAGATAGGTATGCACTCCACTGTCAGGTGAATCGCCTTTTGACCGCGGTGTGTATAATAAGGCTACGCTTTGCGCATTGGCATCGATCTTATGGGGGGGGATAATTCCCCCGAATTGCTCTTTGAAGCTGTTTTACTTGCTGTAGAACAATACCCCCCAACCCATACTTTTATTCTTTTGGCAACTCAACAAGTCGTCGACAACCTGCATGTGCAATTTATCGCATGTCTGGCTGTCAAATCAACCGCACGTATAGAATTTCATACTGTCGATGATGTTATCACTATGTCAGATGAACCTCTGTCGGCCGTGCGTGTAAAAAAATCAGCTTCTGTCAATGTCGGCATGCGCATGCTTAAAAAGCACCATCTTGATGCTTTTATTTCCAGTGGAAATACTGGCGCAATCATCGCTGCCGCCACCCTGTTATTGCCTATGCTACCCGGAATTACCCGTCCGGCACTCTTGGCAACTCTACCAACTAAAAAAAAGCCTATCGCAATTATAGACATCGGCGGCAATCTCTATTGCAAGGCGAACAATCTTGTTCAATTTGCTCAAATGGCTGCAGTATATCAACGTTGTCGGGATGGCGTGCTTTGCCCCAAAATCGGATTGCTAAATATCGGCGTTGAATCGAAGAAAGGGACCAAAGAACTGCGCCAGGCCTACCAACTCCTCCAAGAACTTAGCATGCGCAAAGTAGGTCAAGAAGGCTTTTCCATGAAATTTATTGGAAATATCGAGGCCCGTGAGATCTTTGATGGAAAAGTCGATGTCTTGGTCACAGATGGATTCACAGGAAACATCCTGCTGAAAACAACTGAAGGGGCCGCAGCATTTATCATTGATCAACTTGAAACAAGCGTAAAAAATCGGTCCTCTAAAATCTTTGTCAATGGTGAGAAAGAAAAGCTCCTTAAAAAATTTGACTATAGTGAATATCCCGGCGCTATTCTCTGCGGAGTGGATGGTCTAGTCATCAAGTGCCATGGCAATGCAACCCCTCGTGCTCTATATCACAGCATTATTGGCGCAATAGGCTTGGTCGAAAGAGGTCTTGTCAAAAAAATCAAAGCCTCACTTATAAGCTAGACTATTTTTGAGAAGCTACTTTCAGGTGGTAAACAATTATAGCTGGTGATCTAGCCTCGAATGAGGCGATCTGTGTAAAGCCCATAGTGTAGCCTCGAATGAGGCAAACTATGGGTTGGATAATAAAATACGTAAGTCCCGCAGGGGCGGCTTATGTAACTC
>JACCVN010000253.1 GCA_013698165.1 Parachlamydiaceae bacterium
CCCTTGGGCCGATCAGCATTTATGTTCTTATATAACCAGTTACATGTTTATAGGATATTAATAATAAATTGTTTTTTAAAAAACTTTTAGATTATATAAGCTTTGAACCCGGAAAGATTAGCCGATATTTGACACACCTTAAAAGGCTTAAAGATTGCAGTGAAAGTGTAAACTTTTTGTATAGGAATATACACAACCTCAAATCCAAAATTGGCCCCATACTTTTCCAACTTCCCCCTTCTTTCAAAGCGAATAAAGAGCTCTTAATCAATTTTCTTGGGTATTTGGACAAAAAGCATCTGCATGTTTTTGAATTTAGGCATTCCTCATGGTTTACTCCTGAAATTTATGAAATATTGTCTAAGCATCAGGCGGCTTTATGTATTACAGATTTAAATGGGAAGTTGACGCCCGAAGAAATCACTTCACATTTTACTTACATTCGATTGCATGGTCCGAAAAATGCTTACACAGGTTCTTACGGACCTGCAAGATTGAAAAAATGGCAGAATAAAATCGAAGACTGGATTAATTCACAAACTTCAGTTTACTGCTATTTTGATAATGACGACAAAGGTTACGCAATTAAAGATGCTATGAAGCTCAAGGAAATGTTAAGCATAAGTGGATAAATTTGAAGTCGCTCAAATTTTACGTGAAATAGGGATGTTAGTCGAACTCACCGACATAAATCCCAAGAAAGGTCTTGCTTATCGCAAGGCTGCCTCCACCATCGAGTCTATTCCAAATTTAGAAAAGGCTGTCGAAAACGAGACTCTGATTACTTATCCTGGTATAGGAAAAAGCATTTCTCAAATGGTTGCTACTTTAGTAAAAATGGGGACGTTACCCTATTACAAACAGCTTAAGAAATCTATTCCGGAAAGCTTATTTGAACTCGCTCATATTCCTGGGTTAAACTTAGCAAAAATCCGCTCTCTATTTGAAAGTACCCATATCACTAATATTGATGAATTGGAAAATGCTATAAAGGAAGAACGTCTTCAAAAAGTTAAAGGATTTGGCCCTTCCTTTCTCAAAAGGCTGGAGGAACACATTGATCACTATCGAAGAGAAGGGCGTTCTGTTTTATACCCCCAAGCCATAGCGATTGCAAATGCAGTTGTAGAAATTCTAGGGAAGCACTGCTATAAAATTGAGGTTGCGGGAGAACTTAGACGGAAATTAGAAACAATTGCACAGATTGATTTTGTTGCAGTCACAGACAATCCACAAAACTTGCTGACAATGTTTTCAAAGCATGGATTAGTTAAAAAAAACCTATATAGCGATCAGAGCATGGTCCAAGTCATGCTAAACCAAGGGATTTTAGCCAGTTTGCATGTTGTCAGAGAAGATAATTTTCCATTCAAATTGCTTCAGGTAACAGGAAATACTGTTCATCTTAAGAGTTTAAATGATGAAGCATTGCAACTAAATTATAGCTCACTTGAGGATGCAATAAATTATAAGCATCTAAAAAATGAAAAAGCTCTTTACAGATCTTTAGAGCTGCCTTTTATTCTACCTGAACTTAGGGAAGGTTATGGAGAGGTAGAAGCTGCCAGGCATGGATGTTTGCCTACTTTGATTGAAGAAAGAGATATAAAAGGAGCTTTCCATTGCCACACGATTGATTCTGATGGTAGTAATACAATTGAAGAACTGGTCGCAGCAGCAAGACAACTAGATTGGGAATATATAGGCATTTCTGACCATTCTCAATCAAGTTATCAAGATAATGGAATGAATGAAGATCGCCTTTTCGCCCAAATTGAAAATATAAAAAAAATTAACAAAAAAATAGATTTTAACTTCAAAATATTTTCGGGCATTGAATGTGATATTCTAAAAGATGGGCGGCTAGACTTCCCTGACGACGTACTTAAAAATCTTGATTTCGTGATTGTTTCCATCCATCGCTACTTCAACTTAGAAGAAAAGGAAATGACTAACCGTTTTATAAAAGCAATTGAAAATCCTTACACAACAATGATCGGACATTTAACAGGAAGGCTCTTGATCCATCGCAAACCGTATGAACTCAATAT
>JACCVN010000258.1 GCA_013698165.1 Parachlamydiaceae bacterium
CTACTGAAAGCCATAAATGTACGGATACCAACAAACTTAGAAAATGTAAATGTCCCTGTAGTCAGTAGACAAAAAACAAAAAATACTGTAAAAAATTGACAGTTAAAGACTTGGAATTTCTCACTCAAAAATTGGGTGAACTTCCATTCCAATGCCGAGTTTGGAGTGCCCAAAGTAAAGGTCACGGCAAACAGACTTTACACTCGCCCCTAGAGGGTCCCACATGAATAAGTTTGGGTTGAATTATGTACCGCTATGGATCAAAAGATTCCATCTAGCCCCGCTTAAAAGTCCTTAATCCCAACCTGGTTAATAGAGTTGTCAAGAATGCTGTTTTTTCGCGATGATGAAAGTTAATCGATCAACATATGATAGGATAAATAAGATGCGTTTTGAGTTAGCTGCGATGGATGTAGATGATGCCCGGCTTGTCATGGAATGGCGCAACGATCCTGCGACTTTACAGGGTTCTTTTCACAGCGAACCAAAGCATTTTGATACATTTTTGGAAGATTACCGTGAATATTTTGCTTTCCCTGAACTCCCTCCTCTTTTTGTGCTTGACGATGGAAAGCGTGCAGCATTTTTACGCTTTGAACCTGTTGAAAGTCCTTCCTATGTAAAAAGACGGTGTTGCGAGATTTCGATTATTGTTTCTCCAGAATTTCGCGGGCGAGGCATCGGAACTGCATCTTTGTCAGAAATTAAGTCCTGGATTAAACAGCAAGGTTATGATGAACTTTATGCCGAAGTTAAATGTAATAATCCGATCTCCCAAAAAACCTTTGAAAAAGCAGGATATAGCCAGCTCCCCGAAGCCATTAAATATCTGGATGACTCCGGTGATGAAGTACCCATATGCCGCTACGTGGCGATACTGACAGAAAATCTTAAATGCCGCATAAAACCTGTAAAGATTATTGCCGAAGCAGGCTCCAACTGGCGTATGGGAACAGAAAAGCGCGATCGTGAAATGGCAAAGACTTTAATTGATATCGCTTTAGAAGCTGGTGCCGATGCTGTTAAGTTCCAACTTTTTCACCCTGAAACTCTGTATGTCAAAAATGCAGGTGTCAGCGACTACCTGGCAAAAGCGGGGATTACTGAGGACATTCAATCGATTTTTGTCGATCTTGCCATGCCCCCTGAAATGGTTGAAGAACTGTACATTCTCTGTAAAGAAGCAAAAATTGAATTCATGGCGACCCCATTTTCGCCTGCAGATTTTGCTGCAGTTGATCCTTACGTTCACCAACATAAGATCGCCTCATACGAAATTGGCCATATTCACTTGCTAAAGCTAGCGGCAATGTCCGGAAAACCCTTATTACTTTCCACAGGTGCAGCCACTCCTGATGAAATAGAATGGGCTGTGTCGATATTCCGGAAAAATGGGGGCAAATGCCTAACTCTATTACAGTGTACAGCATGTTATCCCGCACCTTCGGAAAGTATGAATTTAAATGCTCTACTCTGGTTAAAAACACGGTTTGGAGTTAATGTCGGCCTTTCTGATCATAGCCGCCAACCGACTGCCGCACCGGTTGCAGCTGTAGCTTTAGGAGCAAGCGTCATCGAAAAACATTTTACGCTCAATAATCGCTTGCCGGGACCTGATCATGCATTTGCTTTACTGCCACACGAATTGAAAGAACTTGTTGTGGCTGTTAGAAATACTGAAAAAATGCTTGGCGCTCCGATTAAAATCGTCGATGAGTATGAACGTGAATTGCGTTCTTTTGCCAGAAGGGGATTGCAAGCGATCAGTGATATCGATAAGGGTGATCAGTTTATCGAAGGTAGCAATTTTGCAATTCTTCGGCCTGGAGAACAAATTCAAGGGATTCATCCCAAATTCTTAGCTGAAATAGAAGGCAAACACGCTACACGAAAAATTTTATATGGAGAAGGTCTCCAGCATGGGGATTATGCTTAAAGCGATTTTTGTGGATTTTGATGGCACCTTTATCGATTCTCTGCCTGCCCTATGGAAATGTTATCGCCTATTTCTTAGCCATCATGACATAGAAGGAGAAAAAGAAGAATTCATCTCTCTGATGGGGCCTCCAATCCAGGAGATAGTAAATCTTTTAAAGGAAAAACATCACCTTAAAGCAACAACCGAGTCGTTGGTGCAAGAATATGAAAGTATTGTGGAAGCTGCCTATGCAGCAAATGCCCTGCCATTTCCTCGAGCAGTGGAAATCCTTAAATTACAAAAGGACGCTGGCATGGCTGTGGCAATTGTCACCTCTGCCTACCCAACAATTGTTCAGAAAGTCCTGCATTGCCACGGAATCGATAATCTCTTTGATGCTATTTTTGGAAGCCGTCAGGGTGAGCCTCATAAACCTGATCCGGCTATCTATCGCCGGGCATTGCACTCCTTTGGCCTTGAACCGATTCACGCAATTGCTATTGAAGATTCCCAAAGTGGACTGCACAGTGCTACAGAGGCTGGAATACCCACAATCGCATTTACTCCAGATAGCCAAATTTTTGAAGGTTTACCTGGGAAGTCCTCTGAAATTTTACAAGCCACAAGTTGGCAGGAAATTGGACATCTCTTGAATAATCACCGCGATGATCTAAAAGGACATCGGTAATGGCTTCAAAAGGGCAATTTCATGCCTACGAGATAACTCCA
>JACCVN010000269.1 GCA_013698165.1 Parachlamydiaceae bacterium
CATAGCTATCATTCCAATTTTGAGCTAGCTGCTTTGCTTCGCTAATTCTGTTTTGCAAGCTCGTAGAAAGGGGTAAGGGTGACTTTGGTACGCTAGACAGTGTTGGAAGACGATTGAGCTCTTGTTGAACTCTGTGAATAAGAGATTGGCAATTGCAATCCAGATTGCAGATGAGGGAACAAAAATAGCCGTCAGGGTCATTAAGAAAAGATTCTAAAAGATGGTTTTCGGTTACTTCGCTATTTTTTCGACGAGCCGCATCACTAAAGGCTTGTTGTAGAGCTTCGGCTACGTTATCGGTAAAATTCTGAGCCATGGTTATCTCCTGTATTGATCATCAAAAAGTCACTATAGTGTTTATCTACTATTAGTTCAAATGGACGGAATGGACTAAATGGACTAAATGGACACACATGGACAAATATGGACAAATATGGACAAATATGGACTACACGGACAAGGTGAATTGTTCATCTTGTCTACATTAATATTGCAGTAAAAATAGTTTGTTCATATTGTCCATTTTAGTCCCCTTTAGTCCATGTATGTCCATATGTGTCCATGTTCGTCCATGTTCGTCCATTTAGTCCATTTAGTCCATTGAGTCCATTCCGTCCATTTCAGTCCTTTCCGTCCTTTCCGTCCATAAAAGGTTTGCATATGAGTTTCAAAAATCGCCAGGATGCCGGCAAGCAGTTATGCCAACTTCTAACGCAATATAAGGATCAAGATGTGATCGTTTACGCACTCCCAAGGGGAGGAGTTGTCGTTGCTGCGGAAATTGCAAAATATTTACATGCTCCTTTAGATCTTATTTTAGCTCATAAAATAGGACACCCGAATTATGAAGAGTATGCAGTTGCAGCTGTCTCTGAAAAAGGGCATCTTATTGGAACGCCAAGTGAACTGGAATCTGTAAATGACTCTTGGCTACAGCATGAAAAAAATCGGCAGATTGAAGAGATAAAAAGAAAAAGAGCCTTGTATTTGAAAGGGAGAAAAGATGCAGATGTGGAAGATAAAGTCGCAATTATTGTTGATGATGGTATTGCAACCGGACTGACAATGCATGTTGGAATTCTCGAATTAAAAGATCGCAACCCTAGTAAAATTGTCGTTGTTGTTCCGGTATCTCCCAAAGAGACTGCCGACAAAATTTCATCGCTGGTCGACGATTTTGTCGCTGTAGTGATTCCTGCAGAACACATGTTTTTAGGGGCCGTAGGAGCCTATTATGATGTATTTGATCAAGTTGAAGATGAAGAGGTCATCGACATCTTAAAACATTATTCTGGTGATATCTCAATGTAATATTACGATTTGGGCAAATATGGAAAAATTGATCAATGTTATTAAGGAAGGCGTTAATTTAGAGGGGATGCTAAAAATCCCTGAAGGTGCTCAAGGCATCGTTCTTTTTGCACATGGAAGCGGCAGCAGCAGATTCTCTCCGCGCAATAACTACGTGGCAAATATATTGAACGACGGAGGACTTGCCACTCTTCTTATCGACTTGCTCTCCAAAAAAGAAGACGAGATCTATCAAACCCGTTTTGATATAGACCTCTTAAGTGAGCGCTTGCGCCTAGTCGTTGAATGGCTTGAAAAGCAGACTGAAACAAAACACCTTACAATTGGCCTCTTTGGATCAAGCACTGGAGCTGCCGCAGCCTTAGAGGTTGCAGCAAAATTAGGGAAAAAAATTAAAGCTGTGGTATCGAGAGGCGGCCGCCCTGATCTTGCTCTGCCGACCTTACACAAAGTGTTGGCAGCCACTTTAATTATTGTGGGTGGCGAGGACTTTGGCGTAATTGAATTGAACGAACAGGCCTTTGAAAGATTAGATTGCGAAAAGAAACTCGAAATCATTCCAACAGCCACACATCTCTTTGAAGAACCAGGCTGCCTTGAAGAGGTGTCCAAGCTTGCTAGAGGCTGGTTTAAGAAATATCTTCTTCCACTTAATGTATCTTTATGAAAATGGACCAAAGGCATATTGAATAACGTCTCTGTTTGACACTCGTTCCTACTCAATAACATCGTTTACGCTCTGACTTACTACAGTTTTTGTAAGTCAGAGTGTAAACAACTCTTTGTTAGGTCATTTTACTAACATAATTAATCAATTCTATGCGGCAACATTCAAGAGGTAGAGCAGATCATAAATCTCTTGATACATAGGCCTGCTGCCACCATTGCCATGAATCATGCATGGTTTTATGCCTGTTTCATTGACGACAACTGTATCATCTGATGGATCAATATGGAGCTCCTGCATAATCACTCCGGCAAATGGCATAAAAAGTTCGCAATAGGCATCAAAAGTGTACAGATCAGGGTTTTCAAAATAATGGCGCGTAAACAACCCTTGATCGTCTTGAAAGGGTTTTGGCTGAATGTCATTTAGGATTTCTTTTAATCGATAGACATATCCCATATAAGAGCCACTATTGATATATCTGAAGGAAGTTGGGCCCCTTGGAAAGGAAGGCTCTAGATTTGGGTAGGGCCAACAGTATCTTTCAACAGAAATAACGAATGGCTTATCGATATTTAGAAAAGTTTGCAAAATCTTATCTGCATCAGCAAAAAAAAGCACATCATAAGCATCAACAAATAACACTACATCATTGTCATCAAGATTTTGAATATAGTCTTGAACATACATTAATTTGTGAGAATTGCCTTTAAATGGTTGACCCATTCCCATAACATCAATTGAAAGTCCATATCGATCACATGAATCTAGAAGCTGGTCCAAACCTTTGTTGCGTTGTGACGCCACTGTGCATATGTGCAGCTGAGGATCAGCTGAAATTAAGGAAGCTTGAAAAAGAGCAAACGCCCATAGTAAACATAAAACTTTTTGCATTGAATCGCCTACTTTTGATATATAGTGGTGAAATTGAGGTCCATCTAAAAATGGTTTATATCGCCCTTGACGTCAAGTCTTTTTTGCAAGTGGCGGTTTTTTAATCAAATAAGGACGAACGACATTAAGGACAATAAGGACATCAACGACAACAATAAGTTAGGTCCTAATTGCCCATTGTCCTTAATGTCGCTCGTCCTTATTTGCCCTTATTTGTCAGTCTACTAGTACAAATTTATCTGAAGAGTTTAAAATAGAATATTCATGAATATAGTCTTGACTTTAGGATTTTAAGGGGGTGCTAGATGTTTAATCAAAAACTTTGGATGATGTTGCTAGCCGGAATTCTCACTTGCTTGGATTACACTGCTTCTGCTACCGAGTCGACACAATCATCTGAGCCCATATCGTCTTTAGACAAACGGATTGATACCGGTAGGCTCGTAGATATTGGCAAGGGACGCCAGATGTATATAATGTGTCAGGGAAGCGGCTCTCCGACTGTCGTTCTAGTTTCCGGTCGTTCTGATAGCGCTGATATTTGGTCTGCCGTGTCCGATTCTGCAAAGCCAAGACCTAGTGTATTTGAAGGAGTTTGCGCATTCACCCGTGTCTGTGCATATGACCGACCAGGAACTTTCACCATTACGAAGTTGGATATTGTCCGTATTGGCCGTTCTACGGTAGTTTTTCAGCCTACAAGTCCCAAGGATGGAGTGCAAAATCTGCACGATTTGTTGGCTGCTGCTGAAGTTCCGGGACCTTATGTGCTGGTAGGGCATTCCTTTGGAGGCCTTATTGTAAGGCTTTTTGCAAGCACTTATCCGGATGAAGTGGCTGGAATGGTGCTTGTAGATACATTAACAGAAATGTTATATGACGAATTGACTCCGGAGCAGCAAACAATGTGGAAACGTCTCAACAGCAATTATTCTCCGGTATTGGACCGTTACACAATTCAAGAGAGAACCGATTTCGATCCTAGTTTTGCCCAGATGCATGCTGCGCCTGCAGTGAAAATTATGCCTGTGGAAGTGATTACTTCAGATCAGCCCTATGATTTTAGCGGCTTGATTACCAAAGGAATACTTCCGGCTGACACTCAATTGGATTTCGGACCTATCGTGTTCAAGGCGCATTTAATCGCGCAGAAGAAGCTGACACAGCTTCTGCAAGGCAAACAGATAACCGACACTCATGCTGGCCACTATATCCATACCGAACAGCCACAAATGGTGATCGACGCGATTCGAGAAGTGGTTGACAAAGTTCGGGTTTCAAAAAAATAATTGACTGGGGTTAGTGAGACCAATCTATTAATTGAGTTTGAATAAGTCCAGAGAGTCCCCAAAATTTAGTTATATACAGCTCCATTCCAGGTCATACATGTACCC